>DGGS01000121.1 GCA_002392325.1 Bacteroidales bacterium UBA3868 | reverse complement strand
TTTTTGTACAACTTAAATTTCATATCCCCAGTGATCAGAATACGGTCATCCGCAATCGCTTGAGCTATAATTAAACGATCAAGCGGATCCGTGTGCTTTTTGTAAAAAGGAAGTTCTGACAAGAATTCCATAGTTTTCACATTACCTTCCAACGCTGATATCTGCTTTGATTTTAATAGCTTTATAAGTTCATTAAAAGATATATCTATCTTCAGTTTTCCACTCTGTGCAAGATACAACAGTTCAGCAATGGAAACAATGGATACGGCATAATCACCTTGATAGTAATTAATATCCTCCGCCAGTTCCTTTACTCGATTGTCTTCTTTTAGAAGCCACACCAGAACACAGGTGTCTAACAAGTAACGTCCCATCCCAAATTGAAAATCGAATCGTCCTTGTAATGTATTTTACCTTTTAATGCCCCCCAAAGCCCGGCGATGCCGGTTTTGGATTTGATCGATTTTTCTTTGAGTTTTGAATTCTTCTTGGTTTCTTTTTTTGGTGACATGGTTTGTGAATTTTAGGTTTGCAAAAATAAGAAAAAAATCATTACATCGCCACCACATCGTACACAGGAACGCCAACCACCTGCCGCAAGGCGGCGCGCAACTGCTCCGACTCCAGCTTGAACCCGGTGGGAGATGTGGGGTTAATACACATCGCCAGCAAGTTGGGACGCTTCAGCACCCTCAACCGACCACCCTTCTGCAAGAAACCCTGCAGCACAAACGGGGTGACAAAAATCTTTGTGAAATCCTTGACTATCAGTTGAATATCCTTTACATTCGGTTGCATCCGAAGATAGTCGAGCATGTTGTCGGTGACAATACCGCTGATAAACAATGTGTTTCCATGGCTGAACAAGATATCCTTGCATTTCGTGAACAACAATGACGAGGCAATGGGCAAACGGTGTGCCCCACCCTCCTCCAACGCATAGATGCCCGACTCATATTGCATCAGTTCATCACGATTATCCACTTCATATTCTGAGAGTTGCGTCAACTGATAGACAAACTTTGTTTTGGACACTATGGAATTCAAGTCCGGTGCAATGGCCGCGCCCGTAGTCAGAATCAATCCGTCAGTCACCGCGGGCGAGGCGGGACTCTTGCGCGAAAGCGCGCCATCCACAATGGTCAGGTCAACGCCCATCTCCCGCAACTCGCCAATGAGCGTGCGGATACGCCCAGTGGAGGACGGCCCTGCCAGAATCGCCTTGCCCTCCTGCAACACACGCGCCGTCACCAGCCGCCCCAGCGAGGTGGTGTCCTCCGACAACTGGCAAATTTCCGAAAGCAACTGCCGCTGGCGGTAATGGTATTCTGTGGTCACAAAATAGGTGCCCACCGCCAAGGTCACTTCCGGTTTTTCGGTCTGCGTCACCTGATCCGTCTTCTCTCCGTCCAATCCTATGGAGGTCACCGCAATCACTTTGTCGGTCGCGCGCAGCTGGTCCAGGACATAATTCAAGCACACCGTTTTTCCGGTATTCTTCGCCATCCCCACGATGGAAAGACTGCGGCAGGATAATATGCTTTTCAGAAGTTCAGAGTTCAAAGTTCAGAGTTTATTTTAAATTCTGAATCTACGCCCTACGCATGGCGTTTTCAATTTCTTCCACTTCCACAGGTGTGCCAGCGAGCAGGTCGATGGGTTTCTCACCCACCACCACATCGGTTTCAATACGCACGCCGATGCCTTCCTCAGCAATGTAAATACCTGGTTCACAACTGAGAACATTACCCGGTTGGAACACCCAGTCGCGCTGGCCCACATCATGCACATCCAACCCGATGAAATGGCTGGTGTTGTGCATATAGTATTTCTTGAAACAGGGCATATCGGGGTCCTGGTTCTTCACATCGTCCCAAGTATAAAGTCCCAGCTTTATCAGTTCCTCGTCCATACGCTTGAACACGAAATCATTGATTTTGTGAATCGTCATGCCTGGTTTGAATCTGGGAATGGTTTCTTTATAGATGGAAAGAACCGCTTCGTAAACCTGCTTCTGCCGGGGCGTGAACTTGCCGTTCACGGGCACCGTTCGCGAGCAGTCGCCGGCATAGTTGGCGTACTCGGCGCCGAAGTCCATCAGCAACAGATCGCCGTCCTTCATGATCTTGTCATTCTTGATGTAATGCAGGATACAGGTGTCGGCTCCGGCGGCCACAATGGGCGCGAAGGAATGCGCGGTGCCACCGTTGCGGATGAGCTCATAGGTCATGGCGGCCTCCACCTCGTACTCGTAGCGGCCCGGCGCTATAGTATTCAAGGCACTCTCGAACATCTTGCGCGTGATATCGCACGCATACTTCATCGCCACCAGTTCCTCCGATGATTTCACCGCGCGCAGCGGATACAAGATCGGCGCCAGACGGCGGAAATCGTGCAACGGATAATCGGCTTTGAGTTGCTTGGCGAAGCGCACTTCGTGTGTCGGATAGTCGGGCTTGATGCGCGGATCCTCCGGAATATGCAGGTACACATGCTCGGCGTGCATCATCAGGTCGTTGAGCACACCCTCAAACTGCTCCACAAACATCACGGTCTGCACGCCACTCAACTCGGCTGCCTGCTGCTTGCTCAACCGGTGCCCGAACCAGACGATCTTCTCCGGCGACGGATTCTTGATGAACAAAATCTCCCGATATGCCGGATTGGGGTGCCACGGCGCCAAGGTCAAGTAAGTATCCTCCTGGTCAATACCACAAAGATACAGCAGATCAGAATTTTGGCGGAACGGCTGGGTCGTGTCACCGCAACGCGGATACTCGTCGTGGGAAACCAGCACGGCAATGGAGTTGCGTTCCATCTCGCCCACCACATTCTTGCGGTTGCGGATGTAAAACTGTGAAGGCAGTGGTTTGTATCGCATAATCGTCATGTTTAAAATGCGGGCAAAGATACAAAAAATAGGCGAAAGGGGTGCATCAGGTACAAGGGGGGAAGGGTGAAAGGAATTTTTGAATAAAACAAAATTTGAACATCCAGTCATTTTTATTATTTTTGCAACCGTGTTGGATTTTTACACCTTCCAAAATAATAAGATTATCAATTTAAAACACTTATATCATTATGAAACCTAAAATTGTTATTGGAAACTGGAAAATGAACAAGAACTTCGACGAAGCCGAGGATCTTATCAGTGAAATCGAAGAAAAACTTGCGGATTATAATTTTGAAACGGAGATTGTGCTTTGCCCGCCATTGGTCTATGCCGAGTTGGTGACCGACCATGCCAACGAGGAGGGCAGCCAGTTCTACGCCGGCGTGCAGAATGTGAGCGAATACGAGAACGGCGCCTATACGGGCGAGGTTTCCGCCGAGATGCTGGCCGGCATGGATGTGTCCTTCTGCATTGTAGGCCACTCTGAAAGAAGAAAATATTTTGGTGAAACGAATGAGATCGTGTTGAAGAAAATGCTTCGCCTGCTGGCCAACGACATCGTGCCGGTGATGTGCTGCGGCGAGTCACTGGACGAACGCAAGTCGGGCAAGCATTTTGAAATCGTACAAAAACAACTGGAAGAGAGCGTTTACAAACTCACGCCCGAACAGATGGAGCGTGTGATCATCGCCTACGAACCCATCTGGGCCATCGGCACCGGCGAAACCGCCACTCCGGCCCAGGCACAGGAGATGCTGGCCTTCATCCGTTCCCTCATTGAGAAGAAATTCGGCACTGAGATGGCGGTCAACACCTACATCCTCTACGGTGGCAGCTGCAACGCCAAGAACGCGCTCGAACTCTTCTCCCAGCAGGATGTGGACGGCGGCCTGATTGGCGGTGCCTCCCTCAAAGCCGACGACTTCTTCAAAATCATCGAAGCCGGTGAGACCGTAATTAAAGAGAACTAGCTGTTTTTCTGCTATTTATGAAACCCCGTCTGCTGCTTTTCCTCTTTCTTCTCTTTTGCGCACTGCCCGGTTTTGCGCAAGAGGAAGAGGATCCTTGCGAGCAGACCATGGATAAAAGTTCGGAAAAACTGTTTAAGAAAGCCCGTGATCTCCAGAAAAGCGGAAAAAAAGAGGAAGCTCTGGAGATTTACGACGACATCCTATCTGAACATCCCGAATATCTGGATGTAAACTATTATTACGCAATTAGTTACTACCTTCCCATAGAAGCCAACCGGTACCAGGCCAAGACGAAGGACAAAACCGACTACAAGAAAGCCATGGCGGCCTTCAACCGGATGTACAATGTGTGCCCATACTACAAGCCGCATTGCAACCTGTATGCCGCGCGGCTGGCCTACTTCAACGAGGATTTTGCGGAAGCCATCAAGTTTGCGGGCGTCATCGTGGACAACCCCGAACTGTTCTCCGCTCCGAAGGACACGGCCAAACTGGGCGAGGCGCAACTGCTCATCCGGAAAGCCCGTTTCTACGACAACATCCTGAACCATCCCGTGCCTTTTGAGCCAAAGCCCGTGTCCGGCATCTCCACTTCGGATGATGAGTACCTGGGCACGCTCTCCCCCGATGGTGAGCACTTCTATTTCACCCGGCGCAAGGATGTGGTGGACCAGGGACCGTTCAGTCACGGGGAAAAGGTAAGCAAGGAGTTCTTCACCTCCAGTGACAAGAAGGGCGGCGGATTTGGTGCTGGCACCCCCCTGCCCTCCCCTTTCAACCGCGCGCTCAGCGAGGGCAGCCCCACCATCAACATCACCAACGACATGCTCATTTTCACCAAGTTGGTATCGACTAACGGCTACCACAACTACGACTTGTACTACTCGGAATTTGTGGATGACGAATGGACGGAGCCCAAATCGCTGGGATCCAACATCAACCGCAACGACTCATGGGAATCGCAGGCATCGTTGAGTTCCGATGGCAAAGTGCTCTTCTTCGCCTCCGACCGTCCGGGCGGCTATGGCGGCGCCGACATCTGGTTCTCGCAACGCAACAGCGACGGCACCTGGCGCAAGCCCGTGAACCTTGGTCCCACCATCAACACGCCTCAGGACGAACGGTCGCCATTCCTGCACACCGACAGCAAAACGCTCTATTTTTCCTCCTCCGGACACGACGGCATGGGCGGACAGGACATCTTCTTTTCCAAACTGGATGAAAAGAACCGCTGGACCGCGCCCACCAACATCGGATATCCGATCAATTCTGAAAACAACGAGGTCGATTTCTTCGTCAGTCTGGACGGCAAAACCGGCTATTTTTCCTCCAACAACATCGACAACAACGACTGGAACATCTACGAGTTCGAGCTGTACGAGGCCGCACGCCCGCATGTGATGATGATTGTGAAAGGCAAGGTGACCGCCGATGACGGCGACCTGGAAGGCGCCACCGTGGAGATTCGGGACACCGCCACCAATGTCATCGCCACGGGCATTGTGAACGCCAACAGCGGCAATTACGCCGTGGCCACGGAAGTGAAAAAGGACGACCCGCAACCGGTTATCCTCACCGTAAAGAAAGAGGGGCACTCCTATGACTCGCAAATCATCACACCAGAGCAGATGGACGCGCCGGTGGTGACCAAAGATGCGGAGGTGAAGGCCATCGAAACCGGCAAGGTGTGCGACCTCCGCGACATCTATTACGAAACCAACTCCTACACGCTCACCCAGGCCTCCAAGGTCATCATCGCCTTGTTTGTGGAGTTCCTGAAAGACAACCCCACGGTGAAAGTGGAGATTCAGGGACACACCGACAACATCGGCAATGACGACGCTAACCTGAAGCTCTCCGAACTGCGCGCCAAGGCGGTTTACGACCATGTACTCAGCAAAGGCATCCCCGCCGACCGGCTCCGCTACAAGGGTTATGGCGAAAGCCAGCCCATCGCCGACAACAACACCGCCATCGGCAGGGCCAAGAACCGTAGAACCGTATTTCTGATCTATGACAAATAAAAAACTCTATTTTCTCGGCATCGGCGGCATCGGCATGAGCGCGCTGGCACAGTATTTCCTGGCCGAAGGCGACGAGGTCTATGGTTATGACCTCACCCCCTCGCCCATCACAGATATGCTTACCCAAAAGGGAGCTGTCATTCACTTTGACGACAATCCGGACAAGATACCACACGACATTGGCTTTGCCGTTTACACGCCCGCAGTTCCACGGACAAACGCTGAATTCCAATATTTTACAGAAAATAACATCCCTTTGTACAAGCGTTCGCAAGTGCTGGGGCACATTACCGAGCAACTGCCGGCGGTAGCTGTGGCAGGCACGCACGGCAAGACCACCACCACCTCGATGGTGGCACACCTGCTCGCTCCGGAGGTCAGCATCGCCGGCTTCATCGGCGGCATTGCCAAGAATTTCCACGACAACCTGGTGCTCGGCGCCAACCCCGCGGCCGCTGTGGCGGAAGCCGACGAGTACGACCGCTCCTTCCTCACCCTGCACCCCACCGTAGCCATCATCACTTCCATGGATGCCGACCATCTGGACATCTACGGAACGCGCGACAATCTGGTGGCCGCCTTCCAACAATATGCCACTCAATCGAAAACCGTGCTGGTAGAAGAGTCCATCGCCGACCAGATCGAGCACCCGCACAAACTGATTTATGGCATTTGCAAAAACACTGATTATCAGGCAGAAAACATACATTTAGCCCCCAACTGCGCCACCTTTGACCTGCGCACTCCCGATGGAGTCATGCCGCAGCTGCAACTCCGTGCCAACGGGCTCTATAATGTGCTCAACGCCACGGCCGCCGTAGCCGCCCTGCTCGAGCTGTTCAAATCGGAGCACCCGGCCGTGAAACCCGCAACTCCCATTCTGATTGCCGACAAACTCCGCACCTTCGCCGGCGTGAAACGCCGCTTCGACTACATTGTGGACCGCGAGGACTTCATTTACATCGACGACTACGCGCACCACCCCGAAGAGATGCACTCCTTTATCTCCGCTGTGCGCAAGATATATCCTGAGAAACACATCTGTGGCATCTTCCAACCGCACCTGTACAGTCGCACCCGCGACTTTGCCAACCAGTTTGCGGAAGTGCTGTCGCAGTTAGACGAAGTGATTCTGCTGCCCATCTACCCAGCGCGTGAGCAACCCATCCCCGGCATCACCTCCGAATACCTGCTCTCGCTCATAGACAATCCCAACAAACGGGTTCTCGGCAAAGAAGAACTCCTCCCCTACCTGCAAGCACACAAACCCGAAGTGCTGCTCACCATAGGGGCAGGCGACATTGACCGGTTCGTGGAGAAAATCGGGCAACTGTAGCGCTGCTGTTCATCAACTTGAATCGGATCGTATATTCCGCACAATCCTCTCCCCGATGGCGCACTCCAGACACCGTTTGGGCGAACAATAATACTGCGACAATTCCAACAACGCCTGCGAATCCATGGCATTCTGCCGGGGAAAAGGCGTATGAGCATAATCCCTTGTCCGCTTGTTGTTCTCAAAAGGCAGTTCCTCCAGCAATGCCAGCGTCTGCTCCAACAGGTTTTCATTGCCAAAGAAACGGTGATGGGCAAACAGGAATGGTATCACCGTATTGATAATCAATAGATTGATAGCCATATCACCCAATATGGCACTATGCTTCAAAATAGTGCTTTTCCCGAAATGATAATGCGTTTCCCAATAAGGGTTAGCGTTCACGGAAAACACCCTTTTCAACGAGGAAACTGACGAGGAATTGAGAAAAAAAGCCATCAGATCGGGTGAAGCGTGCATCAAGGCGGCGAATTGCGCCAAACGCACACACGGAAAGTTGGGCGGACGAAGCCGCAATAAATTCCAATGATGCTCCCCGATAGGCACCAGTTGATATTTATAGCGCAAGTATTCGTACTCATATTTCAGCGAATCGTAATAGTCGTCCACCTCAGCGCGTTCCAACATCCCCGCCTGACCGAAGATAAGCGCGGCGGTCTGCGCTTCCGAGTCCGCATGCTTGGCCAACACCTTCAGCGGCAGACTTTTAGCCAACAGCTCAAAAGCAGGCACATTGGTCTTGAATCCGAAACCAGCAGCCAGAAGGCGGAATAGCGTCTCCTTCCAGTCGCCTCCGCACTCCCCCAGCATACGGAGCACATCCTCCTGCTTGCGCAACATGCGCTCCATCACCATCGACGACATCAGAGAACGGAAGTGAATCAGCTCCATATCCGTAAGATACGAGAAACAAGGCAATTGCAGCGGCGAAGAAACCAAATGCTGGTATTGGGTGAACATTTCCAAAGGGATGTAGTCCTTCAATTCCAAAGTGGGAAAGTATTCCCCGTCTTTGCGTTCCACCTCACAATCGTGCTCATACACCACATGCAAGGCCACCGACAAGTATTTCTCATCCGCCTGATGGTGGTGCCTGTACCAATCGGAACTGCGGATATGGATTTCCACATCACCCGCCCATTTCATCGCACCAATCCGCACAATGGCCTGCCGGAAATCAGGACCCGCGTCGGTATTATGATAACCAGGAAAAATGATTTGCAGCGACTCACCGGCCGTTGTTTTCAAATTCATAAAATCAAATAATCTGTGCTTCCACAAATAGTGTAGAAATGCTTCTGTCATCATAAGAATAAATTGTTTTCACCTACAACTTGTTTTCAGTTGCAAAAATAACTGAAAAAAAGAGTGGAAGAATAAAAAATCCAAATAAGTATTCACAAAATGATGAGATAACAGAAAATATCCTATTTTTGTCGCCAAACTAATGAATAATGGCAATTATCCTGAATAATATGAAAAAGATTTTTTCCCTGTTGTTGATTTCAAGCACCCTGTGGATAGGTTCCCTAATGGCCCAAAAAAGTACGAGTCTGGAATCGTTATTGCCGCAAATCAACGCAGACAGCCTCCTACAGACGGTCACCGACCTCCAAAACTTCCAAAGCCGGTTTGCCCTGCGCCCGGGCGGTAACCAAGCAGTGGCGGAATATATCGCAAACCGTCTCAACAACTATGGCATAACAGCGAAGATTGACACATTCCACCAAGCAGGACAGAACTGGCTTGTGGGGGCGTATGATCAGGATTTCTACAATGTAAGGGGTGTTTTGCCCGCTGTCAATGCCAAAGATGATTCGTTGGTGCTGATAGGTGCCCATTTGGATGCCATTTCATACGACCATCAGACTTGGCAATTGCTTGAGATGGCGCCAGGCGCTGACGACAATGCCTCCGGGGTCGCCGTAATGCTGGAAATGGCGCGCATCTGCCATGAGAACAATCTCCGTTTCAACAGAGATATACACTTCATGGCCTTTGACGGTGAGGAACTCGGATTGTTCGGCGGTTATTATGATGCTCAAAAACGACAGGAAACAGGTGAGAATATTGCCGTCATGATCAACAATGATATGGTAAGTTACCAGCCTGATGAAAACTGGCGACTGATGCTGCATTGGTATGATAACTCGCTGGATGTGGTGAGCCGTGCCGCCGACATCTGCGCACAATACACGGATATCGACCCCTATATTCCCTCCTCAAGTGAGAACAACAACGCCCGTGCCAGCGACAGCTACGCCTATTACCAAAATGGATTCCGAGCGGTCTTTGCCATAGAATACACCTTTTCCACCTCTTACCACACCGACCATGATGTGGCCGACTCCAACAATTACGCCTATCATGCCGATGTGGCACGGTATAATCTGGCCATGCTGGCCGAGTATGCGGGACTGGACGATGGTGTAGGCGTGGAAGAACAGCCACACATTGCAACCATGCGGGTTTATCCCAATCCGGTGAGCGAAAAAGCTGTAGTGCGTTATCAGTTGACAGAGGCGTCTCCCATTGCCATCACGATTATGGATATGATGGGACGGGTTGTGATGCAGCAAGATTTTTCTAATCAGTCGGCAGGTCTTCATATTGAGGAACTCGACATGGCCCGTTTCCCGGCAGGCGTGTATTTGTGCCGGCTTCAAACGGTTAAGGGAATGGAAACAACAAAATTGGTGAAAAGATAGTTTTATCGGCGCAGACTATTATAATTTCCACCGATTGCACTCATTGGAGAGGAAAAGTTCCTCGTGATTCAACAAAAACAATAAGTAGGATGAACATTGAAGAATTCCGTGAATATTGCCTCTCGTTAGGCGAGGTGGAGGAGAAACTGCCCTTCGCAAAGATGCCCGGCGGCGATTCCGTATTGGTGTTTTATGTCAGCGGCCACACCTTCTGCTACTGTGACCTCAACGAACTCACCGTGGTGGTGAAGTGCCAAACAGAACGCATTGGCGAACTGCTCGACACCGCCGACGGAGTGGAGTCCCCCGACAACCACTTCAACCCAAAATACTGGGTCGGCATCAACCTGCAAATCATTAATACAGGGCTACTTAAAGAGCTGGCGCGGAACTCGTATGAGATTGTGAAAGCGAAATACACAAAGAAACGGAAATGATAATCCTTGCCGTTATCGGCAAAAAAACAACACTTTTGCCGTCGATACAACAAAAATTTGCCGATAAAATCAAACACTATTATGAAAAAACATATCATCTTCACCATCCTTCTCGTTTTCAGCGTGATCCTCTCTTTCGCACAAACACCATCCAACAAGACCAATAAACTCCAAGACACGACTTTTGAACACGGCTCTTGCTTAGTATTTCCTGAAATGACGCCACAACTCGTGGACAACCTGGAGCTTTTAGGGCGCGTTTGGGGGTTCCTCAAATATCACCACCCATCCATCTCCAAAGGCGCATACAACTGGGATCACGAACTCTTCAGGATGTTACCCGGTTACCTGCAGGTTACAGACAATAAGCAGCGCGACGCATATCTGGCCAAATGGATTCTACATTATGGGAAGATTCCTGTCAACAAAAATGTAACTCCCGTTGACTCCAATGCTTTCCTGAAGCCAGACTTGGCATGGATTAATCCGGAAACTCTGTCGCCAAAGCTCTACAAAACGCTGATGAATATCTATCAGAACCGCAACAACGGTTACTACTATGTAACCTACGAGTCTCCTTGGCTGAAAGTGGCGAAATTCAAAAACGAGAACGACTATGTTGAGATGGAGTGCCCTGACGCAGGTTTCCGGCTTTTAGCTTTGTTCCGTTATTGGAATATGGTGTATTATTTCTTCCCGTACCGACATTTGATGGATGCCGACTGGAACACGGTGTTGAAGAATCATATCGGCTCTTTTATCTCAGCCGAGGACAAAAAATCCTATTGGAGAGCCGTAAGACGCCTGATTGCCCAAATTGACGACACCCACGGGGCGGTTTGGTCCATGAAATCTACCCAATCGTTGGACTACTACCGCACCCCGTTCAGAGTGAGTTTCTTGAAGAACGACACCTTGGTGGTTTCCGATTATTGGGATACAGATAAAATCGACAGTGCCGGACCGCATATCGGGGATATCATCACCCACATAGATGGGAAACCTGTTTCGTATCGGGTTGACAGCTTGGCACCATATTATGCGGCATCCAACCACCGCGTAAAACTCCGGCAATTATTGTGGGATATCTGTAGCGGCGACAAGCCCACCGCCAACATCTCTTTTGTATCGGATGGAATCCGAAAAGAGGCCACTATCACCCGATATAACTTTGAAGAGATGGAACCAAAATTCCAAACCGACAGCATCTGCTACAAAGTGTTGGACGACAGCATCGGATATGTCTCCATGGATGACATCACCGAAGAATGGGTAAAACGCATTGCGGACACCTTGCCCACCACAAAAGGGTTGATTCTGGATTTGAGGGAGTATCCGAATGAAACCATCAACTATAAATTATACAGTGTTCTGTCTGACAAATCAAGACCGTTTTTCAAGGCTACTTGTCCGAATTTGAGCAATCCTGGTGAATTTGTCTTCTCAAAACCCACTTACACCGGAAAAGGGAAGCAGGCGTACCAAGGCAAAATCGCCATCCTCATTAATGAGGAATCTCAGAGTCATGCGGAGTTTTGCACCATGATGTACCGCACGCTCCCAAACAGCACTGTCATCGGAAACACGACAGCGGGCGCGGACGGCAATGTGGTGGACATTCGGCTTCCTGGCGGGGTCTGCTCCTATTTTTCCGGAATCGGCATTTACTATCCTGATGGCACGGAGACGCAGCGTGTCGGTATTATTCCTGATATCTATGTCTGGCCCACCGTCAAGGGCATCCGCGAGGGTCGTGATGAATTGTTGGAAAAAGCGCTGGAATGGCTGTCGGAATAAGAAAACAATTGCTACTTTTGCAGACCTAAACTACGAAAAACAAAAAATTATGAAAACAGAAAAGCTAGTCAAAGGCAATCGCGGCGAAGAAAAGGCCGTAGAGTATTTACAATCAAATGGTTATACCATTTTAGAACGCAATTGGCAAATCGGTCATCTGGAGGTGGACATCATCGCCTCCAATGAGGATTTCCTGATCATTGTGGAGGTGAAAACGCGGAAAAGCAACACATTCGGCGAGCCGGAGGAGTTCGTCACCCTGCAAAAACAGCGCAATCTGATCCGCGCGGCGGCGGCTTACATCACGAAATTCGGCATCACAAAGGAGGTGCGTTTCGACATCGTTTCGGTTATCCTTAACGACCAGCAACCGGAGGAGGTGAGGCACATCCCCGACGCCTTCAAACCGCGATGGTGAATAAAAAAACGGACACGAATGCGTCCGTTAAAAATCAGGAAAACCTATAAGCCGGGTTCTGTAATCGGCTGTCATTTATCTACGACCTGCGTCACCGCAGGCCTCTATCAACCTACCCTCCGAGATTGGACGAGCAGCCCTCAAGCCTCGGTTTATTTGGTCTTTCAACCCATAAGGTTTACCTCCACCGGCATCACTGACGGCGGCGTGAGCTCTTACCTCGCGTTTTCACCCTTACCCTTGCGGGCGGTATATTTTCTGCGGCACTATCTGTCGTCTTACGACGCCTTCCCGTTAGGAAGTATGGTGCTCTATGTTGCCCGGACTTTCCTCTCCCGCACAAGGCGGCAGCGACAACCCGGTCTTCCTGTGTTTCTATGAAAAAATGTTAGTAATTCAGCATCACCGGCATGATGAGCA
>DGGS01000092.1 GCA_002392325.1 Bacteroidales bacterium UBA3868 | reverse complement strand
ACCAAGAAAGAAGAAATCATCAACATCTTCAAGGAAGGTATGCCCAGCGAGAAAACGCAGGTCGTCAACATCATGAAACAGATTGACCCTTCCAACTCATCCCGTTACGACGCCATAAACTCCACCAGCAGCAAGTAACCATGCTTCAAACCCTGCAAATCGAGAACTACGCGCTTATTCGCTCCCTTGAAATATCTTTCGATCAAGGTTTTACGGTTATTACAGGTGAAACTGGCGCCGGAAAATCCATTTTGATGGGCGCGCTTTCCCTGATTTTAGGGAATCGTGCCGACACGGATGTCCTGTATGACAAGTCCAGAAAATGCATTGTGGAAGGGACCTTCAATCTTTCCTCTATCCCTTTGCACTCCTTTTTCGAGCAAAACGATTTGGATTTTCAGGAAATCACCACTATACGCAGAGAAATAAACGAGCACGGAAAGTCGCGCGCCTTTATCAACGACACTCCCGTCAACCTCACCACTCTGAAATCGCTGGCTTCCATGCTGATTGACACCCATTCGCAACACCAGCATCTGCTTTTCCAGAATTCCGATTTCCGGTTGAACATCCTTGACCAGTACGCCCACAACCAAGACATTCTCGCACAATATAAAGAAATGTACGCCCAGTGGAGACAAGCGGAGGAGGACTATGCCGCACTAAAGAAACAGTGCGCCGAAGCGGCTTTGCAGCAGGATTTCAACAATTTCACCATCCAAGAACTGGAGCAAGCCCATCTTGAACCCGGCGAACAGGAAACCGCGGAAGACACCGTAAAACTGCTCAGCCACGCTGAAAGTATCAAAGCACATCTCTACCAAGCCGCTCAATATCTGTCGGAAAGCGACAGTGACACGATTCTGCATCTGCTCAAAGCCGTTCAGAACGAATGCGACGCCATCAAGGACATCAATCAGGAGTACCTTGAATTATACAACCGCGTATCCGCCTCTTTGGTCGAATTAAAGGACATCGCATACGAAATCGCCGCCAAAGAACAAGCAGCCGATATCAATCCTCAGGAATTGGAACAATTGAATGAACGGTTGGACCTCATCTACACCCTGCAGCACAAATATCATGTTGATTCCGTTCAAGAACTGCTAGATATTTTAGCCAAGTTGCAGGAAGAAGCGGGCAAATACACGGACAACCAAGAGCAATTGGCGGAATTGGACAAGAAGAAAGCTGAGTTGCATGCGCAGGTTCGCGTCCTAGCTGGCAAACTGAGAGCTTCGCGCGAGCGAGTCGTGCCCACGCTGCAGCAAGAAATGGAGGCACGGTTGCAAAAACTCGCGCTGCCCGACAGCCGCTTCCTGGTTCGTGTGGTCACGGACGAGAACTTGCATCCATGGGGGTCAGAAAGCGCTGAGTTCCTTTTCTCCGCCAACAAGGGAGTGGAACCCGCCGACCTCAGCAAAGTGGCGTCCGGAGGCGAAATGTCACGCGTAATGCTGGCCGTAAAATCCATCATTACCGACTCCATGGTGCTTCCTACTGTCATCTTTGATGAAATTGACACTGGCATTTCAGGAGAGACTGCCCACCGGGTGGCCGAAGTGATGGGCGACTTCGCACAACGCCATCAAGTCATCGCCATCACCCACTTGCCTCAAATTGCCGCCTACGGCAACCAGCAATATCTTGTGTTTAAGGAAAATATTGACAATCATGCCGTTACCATGCTGAAAGAGTTGGCATTCGCAGAACGGGTGCAGGCCATCGCCACGCTCATTTGCGGGAACAAACCCACAGAAGCGGCCCTCAACACCGCACGCGAATTGTTGTCAGCCCATACCCCAACCCAATCCTAACCCTGCTTATCATGAAAAAAGTTATCATCCTCATATTCAGCATAATCCTTCTTATTCCCGCTGCGAACGCGCAACGCAGCAAGGGGCGCCAGGTGAGCCGCTTCACGTTCATGACCTCCGTGGGGTACGCCAACGGCGTGGGACATATTGACTTGAAAGGGACCGACGGCATCTCCACCATCAAGTCCGTGAACAACAACATTCCGAATTTTCAGATCCACCAATTGCTGGCTTATCAGTTTGACAATTTTTTCACCATGGGCATTGAGTCCGGATTCGACATCTGGCGTCGTACGGCCTTTATCCCCATCTATCTCAACCTCAGCGTCAACATGACCAATGCCACCAAAGTGGCGCCCATGACATTCCTCAATTTGGGTTGGGGCTTCAAGTGGTACGGGCAAACCCAACCCGAGTCCACGGACAAGGTGGTGCACGGCACCAACTGGGGACCATCCGGAGAGTTCGGACTCGGTATGCGGCTGCGTTTCACCGACAAACTCTCGCTGGTTATCGCAGGCGTGTACAAAATGCAGTATTCCAAGATTGGCTATTCCATACCCGAGGAAGGGGAACCGGACTACTCGGATCTTTATCCCAACAAATATCAAAACGCATTTTATCATTTTGCCGGCGTCAAAATTGGCATAGCATATTAATCCAACATGAAAGAAGAACTGACCTATACCGAGGCCTTTGAGCAACTGCAGAAAATCGTCAGCCAAATGGAAAACGCTGACATTTCCGTGGACGAACTTTCTGACAACATCAAGAAAGCGGCCAAACTGATTAAGATCTGCAAGGACAAACTGACCAAAACGGAACAAGAAATAAACAAGACCTTAACCGAACTCTCCTAATGTCCACTTTTGATCTGATAGACCATTCCATTGAGGCATATTGCGAAGCGCACACGACCCCCGAGTGTACGCTTTTGCACAATCTCAACCGCAGGACTCATTTGGAGACCATAAACCCCCGCATGCTTTCCGACCAGCTGCAGGGGCTTTTCCTCACATTCATTTCCAAAATGCTGCGTCCCGACCGCATTCTGGAAATCGGCACATTTACCGGATATTCCGCACTCTGTCTGGCGGAAGGGCTGTCCGACCGCGGCGAACTGCACACTATTGAAATTAATGTAGAGTATGAAGACCGCATACGAGAGTTTGTCAGCCAGTCGCCATGGGGCCATCGCATTCATCTGCATATCGGTGACGCCTTGCAAATGGTTCCATCCATGGAAGAGCAATGGGACTTGGTGTTCATTGATGCGGAAAAAGAACAATACCCTCAATATTACGAGCTCGTGCTCCCCAAGGTAAGGAAAGGCGGTTTCATACTGGCTGACAATGTTTTATGGAACAATAAGGTGACGCAGGAGATCGCCCATAACGACCGTGACACACGCGCCATTGACGCCTTCAACAATACCGTTCAGCAGGATGACCGGGTACGGAATCTGCTTTTGCCATTCCGGGACGGGATTATGATAATTGAAAAGTTATAGAATTATGCGCATAGATATACTCACTCTTTTTCCTGACATGTTTACCGGTGTTTTCGGGAACTCCATTCTGAAGCGCGCTGTGGACAAAAAGCTGTTGGAGTTGCACACACACGACATCCGGAGTTACACTACCGACAAGCACCACAAGGCCGATGACTACCCTTTTGGCGGCGGTGCGGGCATGGTCATGATGATAGAACCAATCGCGAAATGCATCGAGCAACTCCAAAGTGAGCGGCAATATGACGCCATCTATCTTATGGCGCCCGATGGGAAAACCTTCAACCAGCACAAAGCCAATGAGATGTCCATGTTGCAGAATATCATCTTGTTATGCGGACATTACAAAGGCGTGGACGAGCGCGTGCGCGAACTTTACATCACGGAAGATCTGAGTATTGGTGATTATGTGCTCTCCGGAGGCGAACTGGCCGCCATGGTCATCACGGACGCCCTGGCGCGCGTCATCCCCGGTGTTATTGGCGACAGCACCTCCGCCCTTTCCGACTCTTTCCAAGATGACCTCCTGTCTGCCCCTGTTTACACCCGGCCCGCCGACTTCCGTGGACATCGGGTTCCCGATGTGCTGCTTTCCGGCAACGACAAACTCATCGCCGAATGGAAATACGAACAACAACTGCTCAGAACCAAACAACGCCGCCCCGACCTTCTTAATAATATATAATGACTGCACCTCTAATCTCTAACTTCAAGAGCAACTACTCACATAACACCATTGACCGGAAATCCCTGTTGACGGACAATTGGTTTTTCAATATTTTTTTCCTGCTGTTACTGACGGCTATGGCTTCGCTGCCTTTCACCAACCTGCTGATGCTGCCAGTCGCCATTCTGATGTTTCTGAACTGGATTGCGGAATGGAATTGGAAAGAAAAATGGGAAAATATGCGCGGAAACGCATCCATCACCACCATAATCATCTTTTTCTCAATCTATTTGGTGGTCATCTATGGTTTCTTCCTATCCTACAATAAAGGGCGTGCGTTGGCCGCCTTTGACTGCTACCTGTGGTTCCTCGCCGCCCCCCTCTTCATCCTCACCCGCAGACGCAACAGACTCACTAACAATAGGATACATCTGGTCTTCATGGTCTTCGCCATCTCCACATTCATCCATCTGTGCATTATTTTCACCATCGCCATACGCAAGTACATCCAGACTGGCGATGACATCTATTTATATTATCAGAAATTATCCGTCTTCCGTCATCCCACTTATGTGGCCATGTATGCCACCTTCGCCTTCTACTTCTTGCTGGATTTCATCAACAAGACACATAAGATGATGGCCACTCCGACCAAGGTATTCCTTTATTTCGTGATGGCCGTATTGCTTTGCGGCGTTTTCTTCCTCCAATCAAAAGCCGGAATACTTGTCTTCTGCATATTGGCCTTTATCTGGTTCATATACCTGCTCTTCATCCGCAGCACGAATATCGCTGCCGCACTGAGCATCATTATTGTGCTGACCAGTATCGGCATTGTGCTTCATGAAACTCAGATAGTGCCCATTCATCGTTTCAAGGACACCGTAGAAGAGGTTGGCAAGTTCAAAACCAACCACCGTGGCAGCGGCAGCAGCGAGATTCGGCTCACCGTATGGAAATCAACGCTGGAGATCTGCAAAAAGAACCTTCCGTGGGGCGTTGGCACCGGCGACGCCACTGACGAACTCGGTGTCAATGCTGTGAAGAAAAACTACACGAACCTCATCGGGCACCATTTCAACGCCCACAACCAATATCTGCAAACCCTGCTCACCACCGGCATCCCGGGCATCCTCATACTGATCGCATTCTGCCTCCATCCCCTCGTAGTCGGTATTCACAAAAAGAATATCCTATACATCTCCTTCGCCATCATCCTCATCCTGAACATCGCCGTCGAATCCATGTTTGAAGTCCGAGGCGGGGTCTGTTTCTTTGCCCTCTTCAACACATTGCTATTCTTGAGAACAAAATAACCCTGCATTTTTAACTTTTTCTTCTTAAAAATACACTAATTTTTATTTAATTTATTTTTATTTTAATAATTATTTAATAATTTTTGTATTTTTGCAGCGCTCAACCATGGGCACTCCAACCGGTGTCCGACAAAATTTATTGAATCATGAAGAAAAAGTTCTTACTTGGGCTGCTTTTATGCCTGTATGCGAATCTGTTTTTCGCGCAAACATCTGATTATCAATTTCATTTATCCGCAAGTGTGGTGGATGCCACCTGTCAGGGCAATGGCCAGATCCATTGTTCCCTATCTTACCCTGACACTTTGGCGCTGGAACAAATCCGATACTATTACATTCCTCTGTCAGGGTTAGATTCTATTGTGGAAACCAGCATGCCAACCATAACACACCTGCGAACAGGGCACTATAAGATAAAAGTGTCCGCTCTTTGTCGCACAGGGTTGACACACGAGAATTCTTATGTCATACTCTCTGATTCCATTGAAGACATCTATGTCGGGACCAGCTACAAAATCCCATTCAGCGGCATGATCTACAACATTTATTCTTTTGCCGCGCCATACGG
>DGGS01000015.1 GCA_002392325.1 Bacteroidales bacterium UBA3868 | reverse complement strand
AAGTGTCTATGGTGACGGAGAAACGGATGCTCTTCTCTTCCCCGTTCGCCTTGAAATAGTACTTTTTGTCGCGGTACGAAATGGTGAAGGGCACTGCCTCCAGCCAGACGGAACCGTCCACCGGATAGTAGTGCCCTGAAATGGTCTGCTGGTCAGCAGCGTTGACCTTGAAATAAAAACAACTGTCCTCCAGTAATCCATAATAGTAGTATGCCGTGTCAATCTTCCCGATGTCAAAGGACTCGCTCTCGGTAATAGTGATGGCTTCTTTGGAGTGCTTGCGCTCTTTGATTTTCTCGCTGGCGGCGTCTTGGTTGCGCTTGCAGGCGGAGAACAGGAGCACGACTCCCCAAAGGATAAGGATTATATGCCGGGCAGAAGATTTTCGCATGATTATTGCTGATCAGCGCTTACACTCAGTAATTCGATGTCGAAAACCAGCGGGCTGAACGGTGGGATGCCGTAGTTGCCTCTCTCACCGTATGCATAATCGGACGGGATGAGCACGGTGGCTTTATCGCCGACATGCATTTTGGAAACGGCCACTTCCCAGCCGGGGATCACTTGGCGTGCGCCCAGCGTGAAGGTGAAAGGTTCGCCGCGGTCCACGGAACTGTCGAACTTCTTGCCATCCAGGAATTTGCCAGTGTAGTGCACGGTCACATCCTGCATGGGTTCCGGTTGTGCTCCGGTGCCTTTCTTGGTGGTTATGATATAGATACCTTCGGGGGTGGGTTGCACTTTGATTTTGTTCTTGTCTATGTAGGCGCGGATGCTGTCTGCCTCAGCGGCTTGCTTTTCCTTCAGCATATTCTCATATTCGGCGCGCATTTGCTGGAACTGGGCGGCAGGCATTTGGCCGTACAGTTTCACGTCAAAGTACAGCGGGGCATCGCCGAACGGATAGATGGTATCTTGCATGAAGTGTTTGAAGAACTCCTTGCCGTCCAGGATGAAAGAGGCGGAGTCGCCCACATGCATCATGCGCAAAGCGGCGTATATGTCACCTTCGTACAGTGAGTCCATCAGCATTTCGTTAGGGCTCATCGGGATGAGAACAGAGTCGCCGGCACGCAGCGAGAACAACATACCCACTAAGTCGCCGGTCTTGGGCATTGCGGCGGTGTCGTGAATGTCACCGAAGAATTGATAGTATATACCGGTGGCGCGGTCCTTCTTGTAGCCTTTGTATTTGCCGCATTTGCCGGAAACAAGGCAGAAAACGAGTGCGGCGATAGCCAAAATGCCAAGCACTGCGGCTATGATAATCCACAGGTTCTTTCTCGACTTTGGTGCCATAGGCGTCTCGAAGTCGTCGCCGTCAGTGGGCGTTTCCTCCTTGGCAGCCGTTTCTTCCGCTATGGTTTCGTTCACTTCTTCTTTGATTTCATCACGAATCTCGTTCGCGGTGATGTTCTCTTCTTGTTCAAATTTTTCTTCGTTAAAATCTTCCATAAAAATTAAAGGTTATAATGTTAATAATTCAAAATTCAAAGTTCAAAGTTCATAGTCATAGTCATCGTTCAAAGTTCATAGTCATAGTCATCGTTCAAAGTTCATAGTCATAGTCATCGTTCAAAGTTCATAGTTCCTCACACGTCACCATCATCGCAATCGGCACTCTGCCGTTGATCTTGTTGCCGTCACCGCTCACGCCGTATGCCATGTAGGAGGGGATGACCAGGCGGGCTTTTGCTCCGGGGCGCAGGAATGCGGCGGCTTCGTGCAGGGCGTCAATCTCGTCCGAACGCCCGACCTTGAAACGCTTCACCCCATCATGTTCGGAGTCATAGACCATCTCGCCGCTCAGCAGGAAAGTGTTGTATTCCAGTATGATATCATCGCCTTCTTGGAAGGTCTCACCATGTCCGGGCGTTAGAATCTGGTAGTACATGCCGGTGCCGGTGCGCTGCATGTCCCATCCGTAGCGCTTGATGAACAGCGACATCTCCTCATCCTCCCAACGCAAAATCTTCTTGTTGCCCTCAATATATGGGGCCTCCTTGTCTTCGGCGGGCTGCCGATTGGAGTTGATGACGGTTCCGGTGCTCCTGTCATGGCAACCGCATAACAGAGCGGTGACAATCAGAAAACCCATGGAAATGATGATATGGCGAAGTCTCCAGGTCACGTTTTATTTGCGTTTTGAAGTCGTTTTTTGGGCCAGTTGGTACTCTTTTTTCACCGATTCCTCGAAGTAGCGTAGGGCGCTTTCGATGTCGCCGTCGTAAAAGGCGCCGGCGGCGTTGTGGTGGCCGCCCCCGTTGAAGTACTTGCGGGCGAAGATGTTGACATCCACATCGCCCTTGGAGCGGAAGGAAACCCGTATCCGGTTCTCCCGTTCCGTGAAAAACGCGGTGAACCGCACCTCTTTGATGGAGAGTCCGTAGTTGACGAATCCTTCGGTGTCGCCGATTTGGAAATGGTTGTCCAGCAGGTCCTGTTTGGTGAGGTACATGTGCGAGGCGCCATATTCGGGCAGTACGGTGAGCCGTTGCGACAGGGCGAGTCCCAACAATTTCATGCGGCTCTCCGTATAGTTGTCATACACTTTCCGGTGAATGGCTTCCCCGTTGATGCCGGAGGCGATGAGCTTGCGGAGCACATTGTAGGTGCTCGGGCAGTCGCACGCGTAGGTCACCGAGCCCGTGTCGGTGATGATGCCCACATAGAGCGCTTCCGCGATCGGGCGCGTGAACTTGCGCTTGGGCGTGAGGTAGCGGTACAGGAAATTGTACACCAACTCGCTGGCGGAACTGGTCTTGTGTGTGGAGTACATCACATCGCATTGGATGTCGGGCTGCACATGGTGGTCGATGAGCACCTTGAAACCCTTGAACTTGGCGATGCCGTTCTGGAGGTCCTGCCCCGCGCGGTGCGGCGCATTCATGTCAACGACAAACAGTATGTCCGCCTCCTTGATGACTTTGCGCGCCTTGGTGAGGTTCTCCTGCGCCACGATGATCTCGTCGCTGCCCTCCATCCAGTGCAGGAAGTCAGGGAATGCGTTGGGCGAGACGGCCGACACATCGTATCCGTCATCTTTAAAGTAATGATACAAAGCCAATGCGCTTCCTACAGCGTCGCCGTCCGGGTTGAAATGGAACACGATGGCGATCTTTTTCGCATGCTGTAAAGCGTCTTTGACTTTTTGGATGTCTTGCTTTTTCAATTCATGTAAAATTTAGCCTGCAAAAATACAAAAATGTATTTAAGTATTACAATATTATGTAAAGAAAAATAAATGTGTTTTTTTAAGCAAAAAGTGTATCTTTGCAGGTTTTTAAAAAATATGGATAAAAGCATCTCCGTATGAAGAAAATATACCTACTCGTTATATCTATCTTTTTGACATACAGCTTATTCTCGCAGAATGTTGTCACAATTGACCAGTGTCAGCAATGGGCGGTCGCGCAAACATCCGCCAATGTCCAGAAAGAACTGAATGAGCAGATTCTGCAGACAAGTCTCCATAACGCATCATCCCATCTCTATCCCAAACTTTCCATCGGCGGTCGATTCTCTTACCAGTCGGCAGATGCCCCGATGATGGATGCAAAACAAGAACTTTTCCTTCCCCCGTTTGATGAGCAACCGTCACTGTCCAACATGCAATATCACATTGGATTGGATTTGGAACAGGTCCTGTTTGAAGGTGCTAAGATGTTTTACGGTCGCCAGTACGCCCGCCTGCAGAATGATGCTGAGATTTATAAGATCGACTTGTCCATTAACGAGATAAAATCCAATGTCATCTCCCTGTACCTGAACCTTTTGATTGTGGAGAAACAGATGGAGATCATTGAAAATGTGCAAAGCACCTTCGACGACCAGATCAACCAACTCAAAGTGCTGCTCAAAGAGGGCGTGATTCCACAGAACACCCTCTCGCAGTTGGAATTGGAAGCGTTGAAAATGCAACAGAACCATAATGAACTCGTTTCCCGTCGGGAGTCCATCATCTCCTCCTTGTCCATTTTGACGGGCCATGACTTGAGTCATGCGGAGTTTGAGGTTCCGACAGTGCGCGAAACCAGCGCGGCTGAACCGTCACAGCGGTTGGAATTCGCCATCTTTGAGAATCAGTCCAAACAGATGGACTTTCAACGTAAATTGCATCTGTCCAACAGTCTTCCGAAACTGTCATTGTTTGCCACTGGCGGTTACGGTCGTCCCGACTACCAGTTCTACTTCAACCGTCCCGACTGGTACTACATGGCTGGCGTGAACTTGCGCATCCCCCTGATCGACTGGGCAAGAACCACAGGTGTGGGTAAAGTGATTGATATCCAGAAAAGTATATTGAAAAGTCAGGAGGAGGATTTCAAGAAATCCAATCAGATTGCCATCCAGGACAAACTGAATGAAATCAACCGGATTGAGAAATTGTTGGTGCTCGACAAGGCCATTACGGAGAAATACCGCTCGCTTACACGCACCTATTCCAGCCAACTGGTCAACGGTACCATTACGGCTAACGATTATATCCGCCAGCACAACGAGGAGATGCAGTCGCTGATGAATCAGGAGTTGCATAATATCCAATTGTTGAAGGCCAAGTATGAACTGCTGGCGTTGAAAGGACAGCTGTAGATTAGAGAGTAAAGAGTAAAAGAGTAAGAGATAATATTATAAAAGTTATTATAAATGAACAGATTATTAAATGTTTCCGGTTCGCCGCATGTCCACAGTGATGATTCTGTGCAGAAGATCATGTGGTCGGTGGTGATTGCGTTAATGCCGGCGTTTGTGGTGTCCATTTTCTATTTCGGACTGCCGGTGATTATTCTAACTTTGGTGTCTGTTGGATGTTGTGTGCTGTTCGAGTACCTCATCCAGCGTTTCATCATGAAGGTGAAACCCACCATCAGTGACGGTTCCGCCGTGGTGACGGGTGTGCTGCTGGCTTTCAATGTGCCCGCCAACCTGCCCATTTGGATGATGGTGATCGGCGCTATCGTGGCCATTGGCATCGCCAAGATGCCGTTCGGCGGTTTGGGGCACAACCCCTTCAACCCCGCACTGGTGGCCCGCGTGTTCCTGCTCATCGCTTTCCCGGTGGCCATGACCTCCTGGCCGGTGCCTACGCCCATTTGGGGCTTCGCCGATGCCGTTACAGGTCCCACACCGCTCGGAATCTTGAAAGAGGGCGCTAACGCGGAGATGCCTACCTATGTGAACATGCTGGTTGGACAAATGGGCGGCAGTTTCGGCGAGGTTTCCGCCATCGCCCTGCTCATCGGCGCCATCTTCCTGCTGATCCGCAGAGTGATTACTTGGCACATTCCGGTGTCCTTTATCCTGACAGTGTTTGTCTTCGCCGGTATCTTCTGGCTGATTGATCCTACCCAATACGCCAATCCGTTCTTCCATGTGCTCGCAGGTGGTCTTATCCTCGGCGCTTGCTTCATGGCCACGGATATGGTGACCTCCCCGGTGACCCCGTGGGGTATGATCGTGTTCGGTTGCGGCTGTGGTCTGCTCACCATCATCATCCGTATGTTCGGCGCCTATCCGGAGGGCGTTTCATTCTCCATCCTGATTATGAATGCGCTCGTGCCGCTTATTAACCGAGCTTTCAAGCCCAAAACATACGCTAAATAACCCTAAAACAAGACGACTATGGCACAGAAAAAAGAAGCTTCATTGATAAAACTGGTGGTCGTGCTGACCGCCATCGCCCTGGTGGCGGGGTTGGCCCTCACGGGCGTTTATGCCCTCACCAAAGGGCCGATTGAATTGTCACAGAAAGAGAAGAAAGACAAAGCCCTCCATGATGTGCTGCCCGGTTTCTCCGGCAATATTGCCGACACGGTGATCAGCATCGATGGCGAGGATGTTACGGTGCATAAGGCCATCAACGCGGACGGTTCCCTCTTTGGCGTAGGCGTTGAGACCTTTACGAAAAAGGCCTTCGCTGGCCGCTTCGACCTGATGGTCGGTTTTGATGACGATGGCGTAATCCTCAATACAGAAGTGATCAAAGCGGGCGAAACCCCTGGTTTGGGTGACAAGATCAACAAGAGTAAAAGCGATTTCGCCAAACAATTCAATGGACAGGATCCTGCTGAGTACAAACTGCAAGTCTCCAAAGACGGTGGCGATGTGGATGCAATTACCGCTGCAACCATCTCGTCCAGAGCGTATTGCGATGCTGTTCAGCGAGCTTATAATGTGTTTAAGATAGTAAAGGAGGCCCATCATGAGTAAAGTAAAGATTTTAACCAAAGGTTTCTTCAAAGAAAACCCGAGTCTTATCTTGGTGCTCGGCATGTGTCCTACACTGGCCGTCACCACTTCTGTGAACAACGCTATTGGTATGGGTGCCGCCACCACATTTGTGCTGCTCATGTCCAATCTCATCATCTCCCTGCTCAAGAATGTGATTCCCGACAAGGTGCGTATTCCCTGTTTTATCGTGATTATCGCCACATTTGTGAGTATCGTGGACCTGATCATCCAAGGTTTTGTGCCCGCCCTTTCCGAAAGTCTCGGCGTGTTCATACCCTTGATTGTGGTGAACTGTATCGTTCTCGGCCGTGCTGAGGCGTTTGCCAGCAAGAATGGCGTTATAGACTCTATTCTCGATGGTCTGGGAATGGGTATCGGTTTCACCATTTCGCTGATTCTGGTGGCCGCTGTCCGCGAAATTCTCGGTGCCGGTTCGTTCATGGGATTCCAGTTCATCCCGTCGGATTACAATATCTTGATCTTTGTGCTGGCTCCCGGCGCCTTCCTCGTGCTCGGTTTCATCATGGCCCTGATGCGCCATATCATCAACCGCGTCACGGAAAAGCGCAAAAATAAAATGTGTGCCGCAAAATAATCAGTAAAGGCACACGGCCATAAGTAAAGACACACGGCCGTGCGTCTCTTCAAAAAATAAACTTGTAAAAAACTGAAATTATGGAATATATATTAATGATTATCGGAGCTGTACTGGTCAACAACATCATTTTGGTGCAGTTCCTTGGAATTTGTCCGTTTTTGGGCGTTTCCAGCAAGGTGAACACAGCCTTGGGTATGGGCGCTGCCGTTACCTTCGTCATGGCACTCGCCACCCTGGTGACTTCCGCATTGCAAAAATATGTTCTGGTTCCGCTGAATATCACATTCCTGCAGACCATCGTTTTCATTCTGGTGATTGCCTCCCTGGTGCAGATGGTTGAGATTATGCTCAAGAAGATGAGTCCGTCGCTGTACAAGGCCCTCGGTGTCTATTTGCCGCTGATCACCACAAACTGCGCTGTGTTGGGTATTGCCATTAAGGTTACCGAACAGCCGCTGATCGCCGCTCACGGATTCTCCATCATCGACAGCACCATTTATTCGGTGGCTATCGCTATCGGTTTCACGCTGGCAATCGTCATCTTCGCCGGTCTCCGCGAGCAGATGGAACTGGTGGACATTCCCAAAGGCATGAAAGGCGTGCCGATCGCCCTCATTACTGCCGGCATCCTGGCCATGGCCTTCATGGGCTTCAACGGCCTGGTACCCCTGCCGTAAAAAGAGTGGAAAGTTATAAACGGAAAGTGGAAAGCAGAGAAATGTGCACTGCTTTCCACTTTCTGTTTTACGCTTCCCGTTGTCAATTCCTGTAGCCGATGACGCGGCGCACCTCGGCCAGCGTGCGGGCGGCGCTGTCGTGGGCCTTCTCCTTGCCGCGGTCCATGATGCGGCGCAGGGCGGCATCGTCGGCGCCAATCTCAAGGATGCGCTGGCGCAGGGGCTCCACGAAGGCCACCATGTCCTCGGCAAGCTGCTTCTTGAGGTCGCCGTAGCGTATGGAGCAGTCGTTCCACTTATCCTCAAAGAACTGAACCGTAGAGGGTTCGCTCACCAGTCGCAGCAGGGTGAACAGGTTTTCGATGACCTCGGGCTTGGGGCTGTTTGGCTCCGTGGGGCCGCTGTCGGTCACCGCGCGCATCACCTTCTTGGTGATGGTCTTCTCGTCGTCGCACAGATAGATGCCGTTGCCCTCGCTCTTGCCCATCTTGCCGTTGCCGTCCAGACCGGGCACCTTCACCAGGTTGTGGCCGAAGTTGAAGGCCTCGGGCTCGGGAAAGACGTCGCAGCCGTACATGTTGTTGAAGCGGCGCGCCAGCAGGCGGGCTATCTCCAGATGCTGCTCCTGGTCCTTGC
>DGGS01000035.1:3732-4001 GCA_002392325.1 Bacteroidales bacterium UBA3868 | reverse complement strand
TTGAAAGTATATAGTTTGCCTTTGAAATTGTCAATGATGGTTTGCGGCGGGTTCACTCCGATAATCTGACCGTCCTGAATCATGGCGATGCGGTCGCAGCGCGTGGCCTCATCCATGTAGGGGGTGGACACCACCACGGTGATGTTGTGCTGCCGGATGGACTTGAGGATGTCCCAGAATTCCTTACGGGAAACGGGATCCACGCCCGTGGTCGGCTCGTCGAGGAACAATATGTGTGGGCGGTGGATCAGGGCGCAGCACAGGGCCAG
>DGGS01000035.1:0-3694 GCA_002392325.1 Bacteroidales bacterium UBA3868 | reverse complement strand
AGGGCCAGCTTCTGCTTCATGCCACCGGAGAGTTTGCCCGCCTTACGGTCGCGAAACGGCTCAATCTGTTTCCAGATGGGCGCGATCAGACTCATGTTCTCCTCAATGCTGCTCTTGTACATCACGGCGAAAAAGTCCAGGTTCTCCTGCACGCTGAGGTCAGGGTACAGCGAGAAAGTGCCCGGCAGGTATCCGATGATTTGTCGCACCGCCTTGTAGTCACGAATCACATCCATGTCAAAGATGTTGATGTCGCCAGAGTCGGGCAACAGTAGGGTGGTGAGGATGTTGAAAAGGGTGGACTTTCCAGCGCCATCAGGCCCCACAAGGCCGAACACCTCACCCTCCTCAATTTCCAGATTGATGTCCTTGAGGGCGGTGATCTTGCCGCTGTAGGTCTTGTTTACTCCCTGAATACGGATGGCGCTCATGATGAAATAGGGTGAAGTTGGTTAACAGCCAAAGTTCAATTGCCGAGAGCCAATAGACTATTTGAAAATCACATCACCGGGCATGCCGATTTTGGCGGAACCGTCGTTCTTGAAACTGACTTTCACGGCATACACCAGGTTGGCGCGCTCGTCCTTGGTCTGGATCATCTTGGGGGTGAATTCCGCCTTCGGGGATATCCAACTCACCGTGCCGTTCAACTTGATGGCTTTCCCATCCTTGTTGTCCAGACGCACAATCGCCTTCTCGCCCAATTTAACGGATGACAAAGCGTCTTCCGTGATATAAACCTTGATGAACATGTTGGTGAGGTCGGCCATTTTGAACAAGGGTTTCCCCTGGTACGCCAACTCATTCTCTTCGATGTACTTGTTGATAATGGTTCCGGTAATCGGGGCTTTGATATGGCAGCTTTCCAAAGCGTGCTGCAGTTGCTGGAGCTGGAACCGCATGGCCTCAACCTCTTCCAACAGCGATTGGTCCTGCGTGGAAAGAGTGGACTTGGTGGCAGCCAACTGGCTCTTAGTGATGTTTATCTCCGCCTGAATGTCATCCATCTGCTTGGTGGAGGCGGCGTTGGCTTCAATCAGATTGTGAACACGCTGCTTCTCCTTTTCCAAGGTGGCCAGTTTGTCTTCCAACACCCGGATTTGGGACCCTGTGTTCGGGCGGCGCGCCAGCACGGCATTGATGGAGGATTCCAACTGCTTGATTTGCAGATAGGTATGAAATGTGTCAATGCAACCCAAATCTTCCCCCTTTTCATAGGTTTGCCCCTCTTCAATGTCAAAGGATAACATTTTGCCGTTGCTTTCGGAGGAGACGATGATTTCGGTGGCCTCACATACGCCGTATGCGTCCGCATCACCTTTGTTTTTACGGCAACTCGTTCCAGTAAGCATCAAGACGGCCAATAGCAGGTAAATGCCCGTACATGTCCAATTCTTTGCAGAATGTTCTCTGTTCATATTCGATAGAATTTCTTTCATCTGATTGAAATATAATAGGTTAATCAAAATGAAAACCAGTACTCATTTAAGCGGCAAATATAATCTTTTTTTTGGTATTAAACAATGGATTGTTGAAAAGACGGAAGTGCGGGTGTGAAACAGAAAATTGATTGGGATTGTCGTGGAAATGATTTTTTTCTGTTTCTTTGCAGCAAATTTTGATTCAGATGAAAAGGATAAATGCCATTTTGCTGCTTTTGCTTTTATTTTTCTCCTCAAATGCCCAAGAATACGCCAAATATTGGGTGCAGTTTAAGGATAAGTCGGGTTCTCCCTATTCCGTGAGTGCTCCGGAGGCCTTCTTGTCGGAACGCGCCATCCAGTTGCGCCTGAAACACCATATTCCCATCGATGAGCGTGACATCCCCGTGAATGCGGCTTACATCCAGCAGGTGCTGGCGGTGGACAGCAACATGCGCCTGTGTACCCGGTCGAAATGGCTGAACGGCATCACGGTCTATTCGGAACGCGAGGGCATCATGGACAGCATTGTGCTGCTGCCTTGCGTGGCCTTTGTGGAAAAGACTGTCCTGATGCCGGACCCGGAAACCAATCCGGACACGCCGTTTGTATGCTCACGGCCCTCGGATGCGGTGGTGAAGCAAACATATTTGTCTGATATAAAGGAGAATAAAGACTTTGACTATGGAAATGGCGAGAACCAGATACGCATGAATAACGGACACTGGCTCCACCGTTTGGGATTCCGCGGGGAGAATATGCGGATGATGGTCATGGATGGCGGATTCCAAAATGTGGATACACTGGGTGTGTTTGTGAATTTGCGCGAGGACAATCGGTTGTTGGGGGCGCGGAACTTGGTGCAGCCGGAAAAGAACCCCTTCCGGAAACATACGCACGGGACCTCTGTGCTTTCCTGCATCGCGGCATACAAACCTGGCAAGTTGGTGGGCACGGCGCCTATGGTGGAGGTGTATCTTTGCCAGACGGAGGACGCGCGCAGCGAGAACAAGGTGGAAGAGGACAACTGGGTGGCTGGTCTGGAACTGGCCGACAGTATGGGCTGCCAGGTGTTGAACTCCTCGCTGGGTTATACGAAGTTTGACGATTCCACTCAAGTGAGAAAATATGAGGACCTGAACGGGCGTGTGAGCCGCGCTTCACAAGCGGCCACAATAGCCGTTTCTAAAGGTATGATTGTGTGCAACAGCGCCGGTAATGAGGGATCTAAAAAATGGCGCTATATCGGTACTCCAGCGGATGCCGAAGGGATTTTGTCGGTGGGTGCCGTGGATGCCAAAGGCAAAATCGCGAATTTCAGTTCCCATGGTCCCGCCGCCGACGGGCGCGTGAAACCGGATGTCTGCGCCGTCGGACTGGGCTGCTTTGTGTCATCGGCCAAAGGTTTTATCCATTATTCCGCCGGCACATCGTTCTCATCCCCCATACTTTCGGGCATGGTGACCTGCATTTGGGAGGCATTCCCCGAGAAATCGAATGTGGAAATTATGGATGCCGTGCGCCGGAGCGGTGACCGCTACGACTCTCCAGACTCTCTGTACGGCTACGGCATACCCGATATGCTGACCGCCTACAACCTGCTGCTGCAGAAAGAAAACCCCACCGTGTGGATCTCAACGGATGCTTTTGATACAGACGATGATTTGTTTGATTTTAAATTAATTACACCTCAAGAGAATAATTCGCCTAAAACAATTGAGGTGAAGGTGTCCTCATCCGCTTTGAAGAAACCGTTTGTCCGTTCTTTTACGGTGAGTAATACGGATAATGAATGCTCGCTGAAACTCCCCTCACTTTCCAAAAAGGAAAAATACAGATTGTATGATGTGGAGATCCGGGTGCCTGGACATGAAACCCTGCACTATGTGGTGGGGCAAGAACATAAACCCATTGAGAAGAAATCCAAATAATGAAAAAGATACTTTTATTGCTTGTCGGAGTGCTGCTGTTTCTGGTTTCCGGTTGCGAAACCATGGAGCACTGGCTCTTCAATGCCTCCGATTATCATCTCATCGAAACCAAATCGGAAGAGGATGACAGTACGATCTATTGGGACGATTTTGATTATGATTTCTGGGAGGAAGATCTGGAATACGATTAGTCCAAAATACTGTTTGTTAATTATTTGGAAGCATGTGTCTGAGCGTATGTGCCGTCCAGATAACCAATGGTGTCGGGCCATATCAAGATGTCGGTTTTGGAAGCGAAACCACACCAAGCACCTAATACATTGTCTCCTTGAATGTTGGATA
>DGGS01000019.1 GCA_002392325.1 Bacteroidales bacterium UBA3868 | reverse complement strand
CCGTCTGCGAAACTCCCTTTGCATCGGTAATCCTCACCAAATACACCCCTTCCACCAATCCGCTCAAATCAACCTCATTCGTCCCCCGCACAGTCTTCACCATCTGCCCGAGGGCATTATAAACCTGCACCTCATCAGCAATAACACCCTCAATGCGAAAAATTCCATCAGTCGGATTCGGATAAACCATAAGATTTGTCGGTGTTGACTCTATCACTCCAGTGATATTGCTTATTTCAGTTATGTCAATGGCTTTCTCAAGACTTGCATTGTTATTATACCAATTGGAAACCATTCCCGTAGCAATGAAGCTGTCGCCTACATAAGCTGTATTGTCACCAATAGTGATGTGATCGGGTGCTGTGAAAGTGTAGATATACGGCTTCAAATAATAAGTCTCGTTTTCTTGTGTGTTTATGGCAAGCATCTCGCCAAAATAAAACGGGTTTTCCTCTACAACCAATGTGCATTGCAGGGTCTCTTCGTGTTCCTCGAAATCCACTTTGTCGATGTTGACGCGATAAAATGGGTTTAGATAATTATCAATAAGCATATTGGGGGTACAAGTCGCCGTCAATTGTTGCCAGGTTACCAGGATGGTGTCATTTCCAACGACATAGAAGCCAGAAAGAAAATCACCATCATGTGGGTTCATAATATAATAACTAACACCATTGCTATGAAAAGCCATATCCAATCCTGGCACTGGTGGTCCAGCATTGATATACGGCATTGGAGCATCACTCATGCCACCAACAACGTCATGTTCCATTGTAGATTGCATCTTTATTGCTTCCAATGTTTTGAAAGGATTTCCGAACAAATCGTAATGAACAAATTCAAAACCACCGACCATTACGGAATCTCCTTCTATGAATACCGCATCATTAATATAATTGTCTTGGAGCTTTCTTTTTTGCGTCAAATAGTGGTATTCTTCTCCGTCGAACAACGACAAGAAATGTGTTTCACCGCATGGCGGCGAAAGACACAAATCATTTTCCATGGTAAGCGTGCCGCTGATGCTCACATCTTCAACATCATACGGAAGCGCATCAAACAGTTCGAAGACCCCTTCGCCACTGATACCTTCAAACAGATAACGTTTGTCTTCCTCAAGAGTTCTTCCATTGATGATAAACGGAGTGGTCTGAAGTTCTCCGTTGATGGTAATATGATACCCTTCGAAACCGTAATAAAGATCAATATAATGATAGAAATATGCGCCCTCGTTATTATCAAAAAAACCTAAGATTTGTTGATAAGTTGAATTAAGGTTCTCACTGATGTCGATGGCTTGAAAAATCTCTCCATTCCCATCTTCCATTTCCACAACAGTTCCCTTAACCTCAATCTCGTTGCCAACCGGAATGGTGTCGTAATGGATAACCAAATCCTCCAAATAAGGATTCGGCCAGTAGCCGTCAACCATCACATAATATGTCTCACTTTCGGAGACGATGGCAAAACGGTCGTTACACACATTTTGTTCAAAGTAAGGAGCAGCAACTCTACTTACCACACCTGTGAGGATTATTTCTTGCGCTTGCATCGTCACCCCTCCCGCCATCAGCAGGAACGCAAGCAGGGTGTAAAATCTTGTCGTTTTCATATTCGTATGATTTTGAATTTTTCGGCAAAACTACACCAACATCCCCGCACCTGTCAAGAAAAACAATGTGCGGATTTGTGCGGATTTTTCGCTATCGTACCGATAATCAATTAGATGCAGATTCCTCAAAAGTGCCGTCAAATTCATTTCTTCACGAATTTGACGATACAGTCGATGCAGATGGGAAGCGAGGTCACTTCATCGATAAACACATTGGCGGGGTGCATATCCTCTAAAGAGACATGGTTCAGACTATTTCCCAACTGCTTGGGCCTCCTTGGCCGCTTCCAGCATGGCCACTTGCTGTAAGGCTTCTTTCAGCGTAGCTTGCGACGAGGGTCGCCCCGATGAGAGCCGAGCCTGCCTTGCAGACTCCTGAATGCTCTCGAAGATTAAATCGAGGAAGGTCTGTGGATCCATTTTCTATCTGGTTTACAAGTTCATCGATGATATGAAGTGTTGACTGTGTGAAGCCGTCATTAGCAATTGCCTCATATAGGTCTTGAAAGCACTTCATCGTTTTTCATTTGTGCAAAAAAACACATTATTTCCAAAACCTCAAATAACAATGTGCGGATTTGTGCGGGTTTTTGGCTATCGTACCGATAATCAATTAGATGCAGATTCGCTCGCAAAGCCTCGAAGCGTCACGGAAAGCGGTTCATCGCTGCCAAAAACGCCTTTCAGTTTGCGGCTGCGCTCGCTCACGGTGTTGTAGGCGCGCTGCATCAAGGCGGAAACGTCAGCATCCGAAAGGCCGAGCAGATAGAGGCAGCAATAGTCAAGGTCGCCTTTGGTGAGGTTGGGATAGGCCTTGGCAAGACGGCTTGTAAATTGATTGAAGTGGCGGTCGGCAGCCTCGCGCAAGGCCATCACCTGCTCCTTGCCCAAGGCATAGTCCTGATAGAGCTTGCAATCCATCTGCGCCTTGAATTGTCCTTCGTTCACCCGCTCCATGA
>DGGS01000011.1 GCA_002392325.1 Bacteroidales bacterium UBA3868 | reverse complement strand
CACTGCCAGACCTCCGGCTGGTCGCTCACCGAGCAAGACCCGTTCAACAATGTGTGCCGCACCTGCGTGGAAGCCATGGGCGCCGCCCTGGGCCACACCCAGTCATTGCACACCAACGCTTTGGACGAGGCCATCGCCCTGCCGACCGACTTCTCGGCCCGTATCGCGCGTAACACGCAGATTTACATTCAGGAAGAAACCAAGATCTGCAAGTCCATCGACCCGTGGGCAGGTTCCTACTATGTGGAAAGCTTGACGCACCAAATCGCCCACCGCGCTTGGAAGCACATCCAGGAAATCGAATCTCTGGGCGGCATGGCCAAGGCCATTGAAACCGGCATCCCGAAGATGCGTATCGAAGAGGCCTCTGCCCGCAAGCAAGCCCGTATCGACTCCGGAAAGGAAGCCATTATTGGCGTCAGCAAATACAAACTCGACAAAGAGTCGCCTATTGAGACGCTGGAAGTGGACAACACCACCGTGCGTGAAGCACAGATCAAGCGCTTGGCCGAGCTCCGCGCCAACCGCAACGAGGATGAGGTGAAAGCCGCCCTCGCCGCCCTGACCGAATGCGCCAAGACCGGCAACGGCAACCTCTTGGATCTCTCCATCAAGGCCGCCCGCGTGCGCGCCTCCCTCGGTGAGATTTCCGATGCCCTCGAAGAAGTTTACGGTCGTTACAAAGCAAAAATAAATTTGATTTCAGGCGTGTATAGTGCAGAACAACAAAACAATGAGACTTTCAAGAAAGCGTGCGACCTTTGCGACGCTTTCGCCAAGAAAGAGGGCCGTCGTCCTCGTATCATGATTGCCAAGATGGGCCAGGACGGCCATGACCGCGGCGCCAAAGTAGTGGCCACAGGTTATGCCGACATCGGTTTCGATGTGGATATGGGACCCTTGTTCCAGACTCCGGCAGAAGCCGCCAAGCAGGCCGTGGAAAACGATGTCCACATTCTGGGTGTCTCCTCCCTCGCCGCAGGCCACAAAACACTGGTGCCTCAGGTTATCGAGGAACTCAAGAAATTGGGCCGCGAGGATATCATGGTCATCGTGGGTGGTGTGATTCCGCCGCAGGACTACGACTTCCTCTACAAAGCCGGCGCCGCCTGCATTTTCGGACCCGGTTCCATCATCAGCGACTGCGCTATCAAGATGCTCAACATCCTGATGCAAGACTAATATTCAATACGCATAATTTCTAAAAAGTAGGGTTCAAAAGGACCCTACTTTTTTTGTTTTTCCTCATCGGATAATGAAAGGCACACCTTCCTCCCTGCACCAGTTTTCCCACCGTTGCACATAGAATTTCGTGTTGGTTCCATCGGCAACCACCTCTTTAAAACACAACACCTCAGCCACCTCAGCGGGTTGTTGTATCGGATTGTGCTGCAAAATCAGCACATCCACCGCCAGGAGTTCTGGCGCCGGATACACTTTCTCCTTTCTTTTTAAAAGATAATAAGTCTGATGGTTAAACCGTACCATCGGTCCCCGCTTACAAAGAAAATCACTGTCGTAAACGGCAGTATCTACGGGGAGGAACTGGCAGGCGGCGTGCTGCCGGCGCGTGTGATTGGCGACCGCATACCGGTACGCCTCGCTCGTGTCACCCAATATGGAATCGGAGAAAAACACGCTCCGTTGCTGTTTACAAAACTCTATGGCACAGGAATTCCGCATCGAGTACACCACCATTTCCTCCTGCTTCAACAATCCTATCTTACGCACCAAAAAGGTACTGGAAAACAAGGCGAACATCATATATGCTGCCCACCCCACCTTTCGGTTGCGATAACGCAAAGCCAAATATACCAATAGAATAAAAATGTATAACAACAGGACTTGCCATCCTGAAAAATCAATGTTCCGCGTTACCGCACCTGGAATGCCCTCCACAAAAGAGATGATGTTGTTCATAATCCGAATCTCCCATGTCAGAAGAAACGCTACCCAACGGCTCACAAGGGGGACAAAGGAAACGCCCAACAGTGCCACGCCCGTCATCATCACCACAAAAGAGAGCGTGATTACTGACATGTTGGACAACAGAAAGTAGTTCGGAAACTGCCCGAAATAGTGCACCGAAATAGGGAATGTGCCGATTTGCGCCGCCACCGACACCGTGACCAATCCCCAGAAATAGTCACCGATTTTGGTTTTACAATGATATATGGAAGCCAGCATCGGTTGAATCAGCACAATGCCCGTAACCGCCAAATAACTGAGTTGGAATCCCAATTCAAAAAGAAGTAAAGGATTGAATGTGAGCAATATCCAAAGGGATGCCAGGATGCTGTGGAACACATTGGTGTTGCGCTGGATCAGTTGCCCTATCGTGACGAAAGTGAACATGGTGGCCGAGCGCGTCACGGAAGGGGAAAGACCTGTGATATGCGCATAAAGCCAGATGACGAGCAACAGCACCAGCGCCTTGATTATCCGGGTGCTTTTGAACAAATCAAACGGGCGCAATAAAAAATTCAGGATCAAAAAGATAACACCCACATGCATTCCGGACACACAAAGAATATGACTTACACCGGCAGCGGCATAAGCGGCCTTCAATTCCGGTTCCATCGTGTCATCATCACCCAATAAGATGGCTCTCACAATATCATACTCGCGCCCCGACATGCCTGACTTGGCGAACTGCTCAGACAATCGCGCCTGCATCCTATGTGCCAAGGATTTCAGTGGATTAGGAGGGCGGTGATCCACTTGTTGCCAGAATCCCTCACGAGCATAACCGGTGTGATAGATGCCTTTTCGCCGCATATATCGTTGATTATCAAAAGCATCTGGATTCTTGGTCGGCGCAAACTCCGTTAATTGGGTATGTAGCAACAGAATATCCCCGTATGCTATTTTTTCCGAATCGGGAGAGCGTTGCACGTAAAGCATCACCCGATCCTTAATGGGCTTTCCCGCAGAGGTTTGCGTTACCTCAGCCACTAATTTCACCGTTTTGGCGCGCAGCACGGGAAAATCAACCACGCACACCACCCAGTCTTGGTTTTCGTCTATCAATCGGACTTCCTTGGTGGAGAGATGGGATGAAAATCGGAAATTCACCGCCGACAATCCCGCAAAAAAGAAACCCGTCGTAAGCGCCAGGTTTTTCACCCATTGCCATTTATAAGTCTTGAAAAGCGTAAGGATACAGGAACAAAGCCAAAAAGCGACCGCCAAAAAATACCATATTCGGCAAAAGCGGAAGGGAAAATGGGCAAAACAGCCTACTATTATGCCCAAAACGAAGGGCAACAGGATTTTCAACAGCGGATAATTCGATATTTTCATGGTGTCTTTTTCCGCCAAATATATAAAAAAAGCACCTTCTCCTGAAGGTGCTTGAGAGTACTGCGTATGAGAATCGAACTCATATTGCAAGATTGAGAATCTTGATTCCTAACCGTTAGAAGAACGCAGCATTAGGTGTTTTGAGGTTGCAAAAATACACTTTTTTTTAAAACACAACTAAAAAAATGAAATATCTTGCAACTTACTTATTTTCAATAGAATACAACAACCTAATTTCTTCTGCCCACAACGAGTCGTCGGGTGTTTCCAGGATAATTGGCATATTATCAAAGCGTTTGTCACGCATAAAGCGTTCAAAGAACTCCATTCCCAACAATCCTTTTCCAATGTTGTCGTGACGGTCCACGCGGGAAGCGAAAGGTTTCTTGGTGTCATTCAGATGTATGGCCCGCAGGTAATGGGCGCCGATAGTTTCGTCAAATTCACGGAAGGTGCTGTTATAGCCCTCTTCGGTCTTCAAATCATAGCCCGCGGAATAGGTGTGGCAAGTGTCGATACACACGCCCACGCGGCTCTTATCCTCCACTTTGTCAATGATATAGGCGATATGCTGGAAACTGAATCCCACATTGGAACCTTGTCCGGCGGTATTCTCAATAACAGCTGTGACTCCTTGTGTTTGGTACAGTGCCAGATTGATGCTCTCGGCGATGCGCCGGAGGCAATCTTCCAGCGAAATCTTGTTGAGATGACTACCCGGATGGAAATTCAACATCTTGAGTCCCAATTGTTCGCAGCGTTTCATCTCATCGAGGAAAGCGTCTCTCGATTTCTGCAGCGATTCATCCTCGGGTTGTCCCAAATTGATGAGATAGCTGTCGTGGGGGAGAATGAAATCTGCGGTTATGCCTGCTTTTTCACAGTTTTGTTTAAACGCTTCAATGGATTTGGCAGTCAGCGGCGCAGACACCCACTGGCGTTGGTTTTTGGTGAACAAGGCAAAGGCGGTGGCGCCAACGGCCATGGCGTTCAACGGGGCGTTTTCCACACCTCCGGTCGCACTGACATGCGGTCCTATGTGTTTCATATTAATTGATGTTATATCCGATTAAAACCATCACATCCAACGGGCGTTGTTTGTACAGTTCGCCGCACATTTCTGGACGGGCCATATTGATTATGCCGAAATCAAGGTGCGCTCCCAGATATACTTTGGAAATCTGGTAACCGATCTCTGCCGAGACCCCGAAATTAAACCTTTTGAAAAAAGGACCGTTGCCCAAGAGATATTTTTGAGTGTACTCGTCAGAAGCGATGTGATAATTCAGATATTTGTTTCCGGGTGAAAACGGGGCAAAGTCGCCTTCAAAAATATAACTGTCACCAGGGGTGAGACGCGCGGATGAGGAATAGTTAAGCCGTCCGCCCATGGCCACATCAGTGAAAACACCCGCCCCAGCGCAGAAATGATTGGGATTGGTGGTGTGATGATACATCAGCATCAAAGGAAGGCGGAGGTGATGGGACTTGTATTTGATGGTTGCGTCCACCGACAGGTTGGTGTCGTTGACCAAGTAGGTAGCAAAACCATGCTCACCATTCCGCTGCATGGAGTACATAAGTCCGGTTTGCAGAAAGAGTTTGGGAGTCAAAGGAACATTAACTGACACTCCGGCGGTGACTCCGATTTTCATCGAATTGGTGGCATACTCATCCGAAGGATTCAGTCCGATGGATGTGCCTTTGGGGGACACATACAAAGATCCCACTCCACCCACGCGAACGCTCACGCGCACTTTCGGACTCTCATCCGAATCCTGTGCGAACACGAAACCTGCGCCAGCCAGGAGGAAGAGCAGAAAAAATAATTTTCTCATCTTATTTCAATTTAATATCGACGCCTTCCTTATCGGTCACTTTGCCGATAACGAACGCTTTTTCACCGAGTTTATCGAACATATCCAATACCTGGTCACGGTCGGCGGGATCCACCACCAGCACCATGCCGATACCCATATTGAAAATATTGAACATCTCGCGGTGTTCCACTTTCCCGTATTTCTCAAGGAACGGGAAGATGGCGGGCATTTCCCAAGTGCCTTCTTCCACGAAGATGCCCTGTCCGGGTTGCAGCACGCGCGGGATATTCTCGTCGAAACCGCCGCCTGTGATGTGGCAGATGGCGTGGATATTCACTTTATTTAACACTTCCAATACAGGGCGCACATAAATGCGGGTAGGTGCGAGCAGCACATTGCCCAATGTATCGGGAAGGCCTTCGTACTGTTTGTTCAAGTCCAACTGGTTGTCTTTGAACACAATCTTACGAACGAGGGAGAATCCGTTGGAGTGCACGCCGGAGGAGGCAAGTCCGATAAGCAGGTCGCCAACTTTCACTTGGGAGCCGTCGATGAGCTTTGACTTCTCCACCGCGCCAACGGTAAACCCGGCGATGTCATATTCATCTTCGCTGTACATGTCGGGCATCTCAGCGGTTTCGCCGCCAATGAGGGCGCAATTGGAGAGCACGCAACCGTCGGCCACGCCCTTCACAATCTGCTCTATTTTAGCGGGTTCGTTCTTTCCCACGGCAATGTAGTCCAAGAAGAACAACGGTGCCGCGCCTTGAGCCAGCACATCGTTCACGCACATGGCCACCGCATCTTGGCCGATGGTGTCATGCTTGTCCATCATAAAGGCGATTTTCAACTTAGTGCCCACACCGTCGGTGCCGCTCACCAGAACGGGTTCCTTGTAATTGAGGGAGGCCAAGTCGAACATGCCGCCAAAGCTGCCGATATTGCCCATCATGCCCGGTCTTTCGGTTCGGGAAATATGTTTTTTTATCAAACGCACGGACTCGTAGCCGGCTTCCAGGCGAACACCCGCCGCTTCGTAAGATTTTGCCATAGTCGTAGTATAGGTTTAAAAAAAGTTAAATAATCAGCATTGCATCACCGTAGGTCAGGAATCTGTATTTCTCGGCCACGGCTTCTTTATAGGCGCGCATCACGAACTCATATCCGCCAAACGCGGCCACCATCATCAGCATGGAGCTTTGTGAAGCGTGGAAGTTGGTGATCATAGCGTCGCCCACCATAAAACGATAAGGAGGATAGATGAACTTGTTGGTCCAGGCATCCTCTTTGCCATTCATTTGGGTGGTTTTCACATGCCCGTTGGCATATACGGACGACTCCAGCGCCTTGGTTGTGGTGGTGCCCACCATCACAATCTTGTGGCCTTCATCTTTGGCCTTGTTGATGGTGTCGGCCACATCCGCCCGGATAATCATGCGCTCCGAGTCGGGTTTGTGTTTGGAGAGGTCCTCCACATCGATATCGTTGAAATTGCTCAGGCCGGCGTGCAGTGTCACATAAGTGCGTTCAATGCCCTTCAGTTCCATGCGTTTAAGCAGCTCGCGGCTGAAGTGGAAACCGGCGGCGGGGGCCACTACGGCACCCTCTTCGGTGGCGTAGATGGTTTGATAATCCTGCTCATCCTGCGGCACGATTTCACGCAAACGCTGGATATCCTCCGGCAGTGGTGTGGTGCCCAAATCCATCAGTTTCTTCTTGAAAGCGTCATGGTCACCATCGAAGAGAAAACGCAAGGTACGGCCACGCGAGGTGGTGTTGTCAATAACCTCAGCCACCAAACTGTCGTCTTCACAGAAGCATAGTTTGTTGCCAATACGGATTTTGCGGGCAGGGTCCACCAGCACATCCCAGAGGCGGCTTTCCTCGTCCAACTCACGAAGCAGGAAAACGCGGATTTTCGCACGGGTCTGTTCTTTCTCGCCGTACAGCAACGCCGGGAACACGCGGGTGTTATTCATCACGAACAGGTCACCCTCGTCAAAATAATCCAGAATGTCTTTGAAAACTTTATGCTCGATGGTTTTGGTTTTGCGGTTTAACACCATCAAACGCGCCTCATCTCTCTCCTCAGCGGGATAAAGAGCAATCAAATCCTGAGGCAGATAATACTTAAATTCAGATAACTTCATTGTATAATATTTGGGCGTGCAAAGATACAACAAAAAAAAGCGTTTGTCAAGAGGTAAAATGAAAGAAATTTCGCCTCCTGACAAAAGCCCAAATCATGCTGGAATTTTAGGATTAATCCCTATGCAATCTCTTGTGATTCAGGAATTTGTTTTCCTGCCGTATCTGCCATACCCGTTCTTGCGTCTCCGGAGTGAAGAACGACTCCGCCACTTTCTCCTCTAAATATTCCACCGCCAAATCGTTCGGATGACTGAGATCCTTGGCATAAAATCGGTAGTCGCGCAAGTCATCGATAAGGAACTCATACGCAGGAAAATAGAAGGTGGTCTCATTGTCCACCAATTTATCCACAGCGAGCAGAAGCACCGATTTGCTCAGGGTATTTTCGTGCATACCGTCGCCCGCATGTCGCACCGGACTGACCGTGAAGATGATTTTCAAGTCAGGGCGCATCTCCAGCAGTTTCTGTATGGTCATATTCCATTGTGCCACAATCTTTTTCACATCCAAGCGAATCCGGTCGAACTTGAAATTCGGGATTTTATGACAATTGGAAACGATCAGGTCGCGGGGAATGAATTTATAGCAGAATGCGGTGCCGAAGGTAATGAAAAGATAATCCGTATGTTTCAGAAAATCGGAGGCATTGGCAAGTTGTTCGTCTATGTTCCGCTCAAAGTCGTCGAAATTCTCGCGCGAGAAACGCCCGTGGTGGGCAAAACTCACCCACATATCACGATTGCGGTAGAAATAGCGGTCTTTGTCGAACGTGTCCGGATCCATCAACAAGCGCAGTGAATGGTCAATGGAAATGGGATTGAACAGCACGCCGAAGGGATTGGAGCACACCTGGAAGCGGTGTCGGTCGAAATAACTGCCGATATTGTCCGAAAAACAGGAACCGAGCAGCATAATACTGTCGTCGAATCCGATTTTGAACGGGAACTGCGGAGCAGGTATATTGGTACGGAATAACATAGTCGTAATTATTTTGGTATCACTAATTTAGCAAATTTCAGGAGTAGGGTTTTAACGCCCACGGTATCGAAGGCGACCTGTGCTTTGGCATCGGGTCCCGCGCCTTCCACGGAGGTCACATTGCCATAACCGAACTTGCCGTGATAGACGCGCACGCCTGGTTGAATCTGGTCATAGGAGGCCAGTGTGCCCACCTGGTCAAGTTGCACCTCCGAGCGTGTTTTCACCTGCGGTTTCGGCACCGACGGACGGGAAGTCTGCGTGCTCCGGGGCGAGGATGTCCCAAGCGGTTTCAAATTGCCCTTGGCGGACCATGCGCCGGACTTCCACCAGCGGTCATCGTCCTTGCGCGCGAAGGCACCACTGCCCTCCGAAGCTTTCTGCGTGATATTCAGGAACTTGTCGGGAATCTCTTCCAAGAAACGGCTGTCCTCGCAGAATTGCAGCGAGCCGAAACGATAGCGTGTCTGCGCACAGGTCAGCGTCACCATCTTCCGCGCACGGGTCAACGCCACATAAAACAACCGGCGCTCTTCCTCCATCTCCTGCCGCGAGTTGGCGCATTGCGACGACGGGAACAAGTTCTCTTCCAAACCCGTAATGAACACATAATCAAATTCCAAGCCCTTGGCCGAGTGGATGGTCATCAACTTCACTTTGTCCTCGTTCTCCTCAGCGCTGTTTTCCTCATCGTCACTCAGCAGGGCGATGGACTCCATAAAGTGGTCCAGCGACGGGAAATACTCCTCCATGATCTCTCCGGTGGCCTCATTAAAGTTGCTTTCGGGCTCTTTTTCCGTAAAACCTTTCATAGAGTCCAGCAGTTCTTCCACATGGTCCAAACGCTCCTTCTCGTCCGAATTTTCCTTCAGCACTTTGCCGATACCGGTCTTCAGGACAATCTGTTTGCCCAATTCGTACGCATCTGTGGTTTGCAGTTGGGCGGCAAAACCCTTGATCATGTCGGCAAACTCCACCAACCGGTTCATGGTCGGGGCATTCACCTCCAGTCCGTATTGTTGGGGCTCGCTCACCACATCCCAAAAGTGCACGCCGCGCTCGTTGGCGGTGGCGGCCACACGCGAGATGGTGGTGTCGCCCAACCCGCGCATCGGGTAGTTGATGACACGGCGTAAGGATTCCTCATCGTAATGGTTGATGGTCAAGCGGAAATAGGCCAGCACATCCTTGATTTCCTTGCGTTTGTAAAACGAAAGACCGCCATAAATCTTGTAGGGGATATGGCGTTTCACCATCGCCTCCTCCAGTGTTCTGGATTGGATATTCGTACGGTACAGGATGGCAAACTGGCCGTTGTTGGCGTGTTTGTTCATCTTGATTTCGAAGATGGCGCTGGCCACGGCATGTGCCTCGTCGTTATCGCTGCCGGCTTTGATAAGGTTTATTTTCGCACCTGCCTCGTTGTCGGTCCAAACATCCTTCGGCATCTGGTCCTTGTTATGCTTGATAATGGCATTGGCGGCATTCACGATATTCTGGGTGGAGCGGTAATTTTGCTCCAACTTGAAAATCAAAGCATTGGGATAGTCTCGGCGGAAATTGAGGATATTCTGGATATCGGCGCCACGGAAGCCATAAATGCTTTGGGCATCGTCGCCCACCACGCAGATATTTTGGTTCTGTGCCGCCAACTTCTTGATAATGAGATATTGGGCAAAATTAGTATCCTGATACTCATCCACCAAAATGTAGTTGAAGCGGTTTTGATATTTGTAGAGCATTTCCGGAAAGTCGCGCAGGAGCACATTCATATAGTAGAGCAGATCGTCAAAATCCATCGCGTCAGCATTTTTCAGCCGGAGGTTGTATTTGGCGAAGATTTCAGAAATGAGCGGTTTGCCGGCCATACGGTCGGCGGACATAATCTCCGGATTGTTGGCATATTCTTGTGGCGACAACAGATTGGATTTCGCCATGGAGATGCGGTTGAGCACAAAGTTGGGTGAGTATATTTTCGGATCCAGGTTCATGTCCTTGACGATGTTCTTGATCAGGGACTTGGAGTCGTCGGTGTCGTAAACGGTAAGGTTATGGGTATAGCCGAGTTTATCGCCCTCGGCGCGCAGAATGCGGTAAAACACAGAGTGGAAAGTGCCCATGGTCACGGCCTTGGCCACATCGCCGCCCACGAGGTTGACGATACGGGCGCGCATCTCCGCCGCCGCCTTGTTGGTGAAGGTGAGGGCCAGAACCCGATAGGGGTTCACGCCGCGCGCCAGCATATAGGCGATGCGGTAGGTGAGCACACGCGTCTTGCCCGAACCCGCGCCCGCAATCACCATGACAGGTCCATCCACCTGTTTTACAGCCAGTTGCTGCTGGTCATTCAATTGGGATAATATAGTTTCCTCGGGATTCATTTCGTTTTGTTTGAGATTGCAAAAGTACTATTTTTTTCGGTATTTATTTGTTAATATTTTGTTAATAAATTTATTCTTAAAATTTTAATACACAGAAAAATTTTGTTATTTTTGCGGCGTGTTTCGTGAGCAGGTAACCGCTGTCCCACCTATTTCTTCCATGAAAGCACATTTCCCACCTCTTTAATTTGGCAATTACTCATTATTTTTCCGGTTACCTGTGCTTATTTGGGAAGTATTTTTTGTATTTTTGCGCCTCTAAAATAATAAAGTAATGTTAAGAACACATAATTGCGGCGAACTCACTATCGCCAACGTTTCCCAGACCGTCACATTGTGCGGTTGGATTCAGAAAGTGCGCCATTTGGGCGGCATGATTTTCATTGATTTGCGCGACCGTTACGGCATCACGCAGTTGGCCTTCAACCACGAACAGCGCCCCGAACTCTGCGAAAAGGTGGAGAAAATGGGCCGCGAGTGGGTCATTCAGGCCACCGGCGCCGTCATTGAACGCTATAGCAAGAACAAAAACATCCCTACCGGCGACATTGAGATCGATGTGACCGAAGTCAACGTGCTCAATGAATCCGCCGTGCCCCCGTTCACCATCGAGGATGTGTCTGACGGCGGCGACGAACTTCGGATGAAATACCGTTACTTGGACATCCGTCGCAATCCGGTGAAAAACAACCTTATTTTCCGCCACAAACTGGGCTTGGAAATCCGCAAATATCTCAGCGAGCACGGATTCTTGGAGATTGAAACCCCGTTCCTGGTAAACAGCACTCCCGAAGGCGCGCGCGACTTTCTGGTGCCCTCCCGCATGAACCAGGGCGAGTTCTACGCCCTGCCGCAGTCACCGCAAACGCTGAAACAACTGCTGATGATTGCCGGCATGGACCGCTATTTCCAGATTGTG
>DGGS01000074.1 GCA_002392325.1 Bacteroidales bacterium UBA3868 | reverse complement strand
TTGAAAACAGACACGGACTTGTGAGGAATAATACGCCTGCCGTCAAAACCATTCACAAAGAAACCCTCCAAGTTGCCCTCCGAATTGATAAAACAAAGACCGTCACCATTGGCAAGGGTTTCAGAACCATCATAGAGAAGATTTCCACGCACATCCTGCCGTAATGTGCCGATATACTGTCCCATCGCCTTCGGCGTGTCAAACGAGGCCATCTTCTCGCGTTTCCCCTCCATAAAATAGGGCGTAAAACCACGATTGAAGGTCTTTTTCGGGTCCGGGGCGAAGAAGAATGTCGTAGTGCCGCTGCCTGTTTTTCGAAGATCGGGTTTTCCAACCAGAATATTATCCAAAATCTGGCGATAGTACGCCGTGATATTTTTCACATAATTCTCGTCTTTCAACCGCCCCTCGACTTTGAAAGAAACCACGCCAGCATCCATTAAGTCAGCCAAATACGCAGAGCGGTTCATGTCGCGCAACGAGAGCAAATGCTTATTTTTCAGCAATATTTTGCCGTTGGCATCCTGCAAATCGAACGGTGTGCGGCAAATCTGGGCGCACTCTCCCCTATTGCCACTGCGGCCAGTCATCATCTTGCTGATGTAGCATTGACCGCTGTAACACACGCACAAGGCGCCATGCACGAAAGTTTCCAACTCAATATCGCATTGGTTATGAATATCTTGAATGGTTTCCAAATCCATTTCGCGGGCCAGAATCGCTCGTTTGAAACCCGCCTGTTTCAACATCCGGATTCTCTCCAATGAATGGTTATGGCATTGGGTACTGGCATGAAGTGCAATAGGCGGGAGATCCATCTTCAAGATACCCAAATCCTGAATAATCAGCGCATCGGTGCCCATTTCATACAACTGCCAGATCAGTTTGCGCGCATCTTCCAACTCATTGTCAAACAACAATGTATTGACGGTGACATGCACCTTGGATCCATAAAGATGAGCGTATTGGATCAGTTGATCAAGGTCTTGGAGCGAGTTTCCAGCGGCCTGGCGCGCGCCGAAGCGGGGAGCGCCAATATAGAGCGCATCCGCGCCATGCTGGATGGCCACCTGACCGCTGTGCAGGTCTTTGGCGGGTATGAGCAGTTCAATCCTATTCATCCGCAAAAGATTTTGCCAGTATCGGGAAATCTTTGGCCAATTCTCCTGAGTAATAGAAGTCGTTGCCGATCACACCGAAGGTGTAAATCTGGTTGTTTACCGTGATGTGGGAACCGCCGCACTGAGGATGGTCACTCGGTTTTGAGGCCTCAAATCCCAAGTTGAAGAGCGTACAGAGGATATCCGGACGGTTGGATATATCGTATCCAGCGCGTTTCCACTGCAACATGGTTTGATGCAGAATGCAACCTGTGTAAATATACGAATAGAGATGATTGTGATAATCCGTCAGTCTGCTGGTACGTTCCGCAGCATGATTTTCGGTCTCAAAATCAAGAATATGCTCATATTTCCGCCCCATATAAAACACGCTGGATGAATCAATTAGATTATCCTCCACCTTGCGGGCCGTAAAATCCTTGATGCCGTTCACGCCAAACGAGAATTGCGACTGCACCGAAAGCACCTTCACAGGTCCCAGATACTGCTTGTACATCTCGCGTTTGGAATTGAACAGGCGGATCTGCTCACCCACCAGACAACTCACAATAAGGCGCGGTTCCACGCCCGTCAGGCGGGCGGCCTCCAAAATCACATCTTTGTCTTTCAAAATGGCGGCCTTCAGCGCTGGCCAGGCCGGTTCGTTCATCCAAGGTATCAAATGAGCATCGGATGCTTTTGCCGGATATTTGTCCAGGACAGCTTTCAATTCACGCACCATCTGCTGGTACTGACGCGCCGTATCCCCTTCCTGCAAGTACATGTCAGCGGCATATATCATCTGACGAATGCTGCCGGCACGCTCATTATAATGCTCCGCATCTGTAATCAAATGGGCATTGATAGGATAAAAACGGCTCAACGCTACCAGATTCAGGTAGTTCACCATGTTGTCCTCAAAAATTTTGGAAGAGTCCGTGAGATTCGTTTGTGCCTTGTAATCAGCCAAATAACGGTTGTTATTGTCCACACCACCCTTGTTTTTGGTAAAACCAAGTTCATAAAACGCCCACGCGCCAAAGACAGCACAACCCGCCAATGCCAACAAATGAAGGAAGATTTGGAAGATTTTAGTCCGCACTTTCAGGGTCTTCCAAACCCCCTTTAACGATTTTTTCTTTTGATTATCAACTACTTGCGTTTCCATTTTATCTATCGTGAAAAACGCGGCAAAGGTACATTTTTTATCGTACCAGCATCACATTTCCTTTTTTCTCAAACACTTCCGCATCCAGACAGGTGCCTTTGAAATAGAAATCATAAATCCCGTTGGGACATTCCTTGCCTTTGAATGTTCCATCCCAACCAGAATGCAAGTCCTGCGTCTCGAAAATCTTCTGTCCCCAATGGTTATAAACCACAAAATAAAAATCCACCAAAATAGCACTTCGGACATAGAGCACATCGTTATGACCATCGCCATTGGGCGAGAAACTGTTAGGAATATAGACAAAGGTGTCGTTGCAGGAAAGTTCCGCCACAAAGATGGTCACATTCGCCGTTTTGGTGCAGTTGAAGGTATCCGTAACCGCAACTGTATAGGTAGTGGTATGCAACGGCCAAACCAGCGTTTGAGGGGCATTTGGATTGAGAAGATAATCCGTCGGAAACCATTGGTACTGATAGTCGGAACCATACGGCGTAGAGAAAATGGTGGTTGTATCCAACTGTTTGATATCGCAATATTGGCACCATGCCTCCAAATCATTGGGGAAAGTGCCCGTTCGCTTGGTGATAAATCCTGAAGCGGTGGCCGTACAGCCGTAAGGACTGGTAACGGTTACCGAGTAAGAAGTAGAGTTCGTAGGCGTTATATAGGGTTGTTCTCCTGAATATTCCGTGCCATCGCCCAGTACCCAGTGGTATTGGCAGCCAGTGCCACCATCGTGTATAACAGTAAGGGCAACACCATCCTCGAAGCACAGCCGTACATCCGGTGCCTCCTGAATATGGATATCCGACACTGCGACGAGCACGGAGCCCTCAAAAGTGCATATTCCGTCAGAAACACGCACATAGTAAGTGGTGGACTCCTGCGGAGATACCGGCACTTGCAGCTGTCCGACACCAAATGTGGAAGAGAAATTCGGGGTATAAGACCAGACAATGGACACCGACTGTCCGGGATCTTGCAGGTTAATGTAAAGCACGGCCTCATCACCTTTGCAAATGGTGGTATCCGGCATCAGCGAGGCGGGATACGGGTGCACCTGCACACGCTGCTGCAGGGTATCAACGCACGCACCGAAGGATACTTCCAGCGAATACACGGAGGATTGCGAGGGCACGATTACGGGATTGGAAATCTGAGGATTCAGAATGTCCGGATTAGGTTGCCACTGGTAGTGGGTATTGGCAAAGGGTTGCAAGCCAATCTGCACGAAATCACCCTCACAGACCGTCAGATCGGGCAGTGTGTCCAGTTCATTGGTCAGAATGAGGATATTCTTGGTCAGCGTGTCCGCAAAATTGCAACTGCCGATATCCTGGACAACGAGAGTAACGGCATAGATGCCCGAGTGCTGGTAGAAATGGGATGGGGAGGGCGAAGAGGATGTCGTGCCATCGCCGAAATCCCAAAAATAGGAAGTGCTGTTCCCAATGGTTTGCGAGTGGTCATTGAAGCGCACGGTGTCGGGATTGCAGATTGTGCGAGGCATAGAGAAATCCGCTACCACTTCCGGTAATCCGAAGTCCATCTTGATAACGCCAAGATTACAGTTTGTGCTACCGTTCTGGGTGCTCCAAGCACCGCTTGTGGTAGGAAAATCGCTATGACCGCCACAACCCGCGCATACTGCTTGGTAAATACGCCCTTTACGGTCAAAACGGCTCGTACCGCCATCCACATGCTCGCGCGCGTCTGATTCGTTCGTACCGCCGAAAAAACTGGCATATTTCAACTGAGAGGCATCATCACTGATACAGATAAAATAAAAGTCACTGCCGTCGGTATAGGGTTGGAAGGCATCCGCCGTAATAGGAAGTCCCGTGGTGCCACCAAATCCGTTCAACTGATGTCCACCCCACCCTGACATGTAGATATTGCTGCAATAGTCCACCATCAGCGCAGTGGGAGAAATATCTGGTCCCCCATTGCCCGAACCAAAAGCGGTTGACCATATCACCGTGTCCAAATCAGAGGAAAGCTTGGTGAGAAATTGACCGCCGCCCACCACTGAATATTGCGCATTATATATCCATGAACTGTCAGCGGCACTGGTTTGCCCGTACAAATGGGGATGATCCTGATGGTCGGTTTTCACCAAATAACATTGGTCATACCCCGACTGTCCCAAGAAGGTGCTATGCAATAAACTGTGACCATTTTCCGAAATATGCGCAACAAAACCATCAACATTTCCAGGTTGCGTCGCCTGATAAGCATTAGAGGTGACCGGATAGTCGGAAGACGCTGTGCCTCCACACACATAAACACTGTTGTCGGAAGCCAAAGCCATACTATATCCAGCATCATTGGAGGAACCGCCTATCAATGTGCTCCAAATCATCTGTGACATGTCTTGATTCATCTTGAAAACACAAACATCCTGCGCCCCATTCGCCACCGTGTCATAGGCACCTGAAGTGGTCGGGAAATCAGAGGAAATTGTGGAAGAGACCACATACACATTGCTGTTGCCATCAATCAAAATTTCACCACGATTATCATCCGCATAGTTCTTGCGAAGGACAATTGAGGTATTGAGCCCGTCATTGCCTGTGCCACCAACATAGGTGGAGGACAAAAGCGCATCTCCAGAGGCACTGAATTTGGAAACGATAATATCGGAACCGAAATTGAAATTCAACGATGTGGACAATGTAGTTTGCGGGCCACCATTGAATGTGGTGTCAAAAGCATTGGATGTAACTGGAAAATCAGAGGAACCTGTCGTACCAAAAACATAAAGTTCATCATTGTCATTCACATACAAACTGTGTGGAATATCCGTATTAGAACCTCCCAAATAAGTGGAATAGACCAAGTTAGTACCTTGCGCATTGAACTTTGATATGGAAATATCCGTGCGCCCCCCTGCAAAATCAATCTGATAGGCACCCAGTGTGGTCGGATAGTTCGCTCCAAAACAGATACCACCGCCATACAAATTCCCCTCAGCATCATAGGTGGCTGTATATCCCCAATTATCTGACTCAGAACCGGAATAAGAAGAAAACACCACCACCGGATCTATAACCAACGGAAAATCAGCATTAAAAGCTCCTAATTGGAATGAAACTATATTCTTTCCCAATTTATAATGACATTCCACAGGAACCGTGTCACCGGCAATAATTTGATAAGCAAAAGGGGGAAGTTCAACGATACGGGAAATGGGTGTATTGACAATGAGATGGCCATCTGACAACTTCAAAGAAGAACCATCACTATATGCAACGCGAATCTGGGAGATGTCAGAATGCGGTGAAACCACATACTCATATTTCAAACTATGATGGCTTTGAGTCAGATGCAAATCAATACCTGGATACAAATCCTTGTAAACGAGATCCTGATAAACCGGCACGCGACTCGCCCATTGGGACGGGTCTTTTCCAATAAAGTAGTTATAATAATGCGGCAAAGAATTTTGCGGGAGGATAAATGATTGAGGGGATGCGTCCAAAAAGGTCATCGAATAGGCAAAGGCATCAAGAGGTTTTTGAGGAACGGATTTGAATTTATTCTCATAAAACTGATGCAATTGTTCAGGGGAAATGAGCGCAACCGTAAATGAGTTCTTTTCAACGAAGAAACATCCCCCATGCATCCGGGCGGAATAAAGGACTTTAGGATTCCATTGGCCCGCATTGGGCACAAATTCCAGCGAATGCCATGACAATGTATCGACTGGCCTTGCATGGGCACAAGCAAAGCCGATAATCATAGCCAACAAAAGAAAAGTT
>DGGS01000108.1 GCA_002392325.1 Bacteroidales bacterium UBA3868 | reverse complement strand
TGCTGGCCAGCATTTCGTGAGAGACTGGGACCACCTCTACATGCAGATCGATTCGATCCATTAAAGGGCCCGACACCTTCCCCAAATAGTTCTGCACTTCGCCGGCCTTGCATGTGCAGGCAATGGTGGGATGGTTATAGTTGCCGCAAGGACAGGGATTCATGGCCGCCACGAACATGAAGGAGGCCGGAAACTCCACCGAATACTGTGAGCGCGAGATGGTTACACATCTGTCCTCCAGCGGCTGGCGCATCACCTCCAGCACCTGCCGCTTAAACTCGGGCAATTCGTCAAGAAAGAGCACGCCATTGTGAGCGAGACTGATCTCCCCTGGCTGCGGATGCGTGCCCCCACCCACCAGAGCAACATCCGAAATGGTATGATGGGGTGAACGGAACGGCCGTACCGCTATCAAAGAGGCATACCGGCTCATCTTGCCCGCCACGGAATGTATTTTGGTCGTCTCCAGGGCCTCTTCCAGCGTAAGCGGCGGCAAAATGGATGGTAAACGCTTGGCCAACATGGTTTTACCGGATCCAGGGGGACCGATCAAAATCACATTATGCCCTCCACTCGCCGCAATTTCCAATGCCCGCTTGATGTTTTCCTGGCCCTTCACATCGGAAAAGTCATACTCGTAACTGTTCAGGTTGCGGCGGAACTCGGACTCAATATCCACCCTCGTCGGCTCTATTGGCACATCTTTGTCAAAGTAATCAATCACCTGCTTGATGTCGTGCACTCCCAAGATGTCAATACCCTGCACGATGGCGGCCTCCCGCGCGTTCTGCTCCGGCAGGATAATCGCCTTCTTGCCCCGTTTCTTGGCCTCCAGCGCTATCGGCAAGGCACCCCGTATGGGCTGCAATGTGCCATCCAACGACAGTTCACCCATAATATAATAGTCCTGGATGCGCCCGGCACCCTTAATCTGCTCCGAAGCCGCCAAAATGGCCACCGCCAGCGTCAAATCAAATGCCGAACCCTCCTTGCGAATGTCTGCGGGAGCCATATTGACCACGATTTTACGCCCGGGCATACGATAATTGTAATTCTTCAGCGCTGTCTCTATACGCTGCTGACTCTCTTTAATGGCACTGTCGGGCAGCCCCACCAAATGGAATCCGATACCGACATCCACACTTACTTCAACGGCAATATGTATCGCCGCAACGCCCATCAGGGCACATGAATAAGTTCTTACTAACATATCTTTCTGTCTTTTGCTTTCATGCCGCAAAGATAACACGGTTCCGCTTTCCTTATCATGCCTGCAACTTCCAAAAATGACGAAACACACGAAAACCATTCTTTTTTGGATAACCGCTAACATCTTTATTTTTGTTATTTTTGCAACATAAATATTCAGTTTTGATTGGTTTTGTTTGATTTTCCTATCTCATAAAAATAATGCGATTAGACAAATATCTTATAGAAAACGGATTCTTCCCCTCACGGGAAAAGGCGCAAACCGCCATCAAACACAACACCGTGAAGGTGAACGGCAACATCGTCACCAAAGCGTCGATGGAAATCACAGAGAACATGCAGGTGGAGGTCATTGACCTGTTCAACAAATATGTGAGCATGGGCGGGTTGAAGCTGGAGAAAGCCGTCGAGGATTTTGAACTGGATTTCGCGGGAAAAACCGTATTGGACATCGGTTCCTCCACCGGCGGGTTCACCGACTGCGCCCTTCAATACGGGGCCGCACATGTGACCGCCGTGGATGTGGGCACCGATCAACTGGCCGAGAAACTGCGCATGGACCCACGGGTATGCTCCATCGAGAACAAGGATTTCCGTGAACTAACACCAACTGAAACACCCTACCCCACATACGATCTCATCGTTTCCGATGTCTCGTTCATTTCCCTGACTTATATTCTCCCCTACTGCCTGCAGTTTCTGAAACCGGACGGGAAAATGATGCTGCTGATAAAGCCCCAGTTTGAGGCAGGACCTTCGTTTTTAGGACACAGTGGCATCGTCACAGACGAAAAGGGCTACAAAGTGGCCATCCAGAAGGTGGTGGGCGAAGCGCTGAACCAGCATTTCTATCTAAACAACTTGAGCATTTCCACGCTGTTTGAGATTCACAAGAATGTTGAATTCTTGGCCCTATTCAGCACGCACGACAACCGTTATCGCCTGGATCTGAACAAGATATGCGAGGAGGTGAAGGCCAAGAAGAAGGAATTGCGCAAATAACATGGGGTACAAGGGGGAAACGGGGAACGGGAACACGGTACACGGGAGAAATGGGTGAAGGAGGTACAGGATGTGAACGGTACACGGTACATGGATAAACGGTGAAGGGTAACAAGGAATTATAATTACAACAATATGCAAGACAACAAGATACTAATAGATTTTCTGAAAGATCTGGTGGCGAACAACAACCGTGAGTGGTTCAAGGCCAATCGGGCGCGGTATGATGCGGCTTGGGAGCGGTTTCATCAACTGGTGGGCGACTTGATTTTGCAAGTTGGCCAATTTGACGAGAGCGTGGCATTTCTCACGCCGAAAGACTGTATCTACCGCATATACAGAGACATTCGATTCTCACAAGACAAAACACCATACAAAGGGCATTTCGGCGCATACATCAACGCTGCCGGCAAGAAGTCCTTTTACGGGGGCTATTATCTGCAAATAGAACCGCACCAAGTGGTGCTGGCGAGCGGCGTTTGGTGGCTCCCGCCCAAAGAGATGCGCGCCCTGCGCCACGCCATCGTGGACCAAATCGATGCGTTTGAGAAGATTCTGGATGAACCG
>DGGS01000169.1 GCA_002392325.1 Bacteroidales bacterium UBA3868 | reverse complement strand
CGATAACCTCATACGAGAACGGGATATTGTGGGTTTCCGGGGATGGAAATCCTTTCGAGGTTTCAACTGCATATCAGCATTTGTTTTCTGATTCTGCGACAGCGAAGAAAAACGATGAGAAAACGGACGGTAATCCACAGCAGAAAGAAAACCAGAAGGAGACAGTGATATACCGGCTTGTCGCCGAAAACCCAGGCATATCCGCTGTGCAACTCGCATTCAAATCCAAGTTCTCCCAAAGTTCAACCAACCGCCACATCGCCCGCCTCAAGAAGCAGGGACTCATCCGGCACGTGGGTTCCAACAAGACGGGCGGCTACGAGGCGGTGGAAGGGGGATTATAGACGTGAGATGTGAGATGTGAAACCAAGGACCAATCGCCAAGGCCCTATCGCCAAAGGCCAACATTATGTTGTTTTTTTCCGTACCTTTGCCGTGCAAATATCACTGAAATGAAAAAACTTTTTTGGATTCCCGCTGCGCTGCTTTTGTTGTGCATCTCCTGCAAACAGGATGTCTTAACAAACCTGTCGCTCCGCGAGAAAATGAACGCCAAAATCAGCGAACTGACCGAAATGAACGAGCTGGGGACCGTGGAATACAAGGTCACCAAGGTAATCAAGGCCTCCGATGACGCCAAGTGGTACCAGTTTGGCGACCGCAAAATCCTGTTCCAGTGCACCGCCATCCTGAAAGCGGGCGTGGACCTCAACAAGTTCGATCCCTCGAAAATTAAAGTCAACGAGGAGGAGAAATCCATCATGCTCACGCTTCCCAAAGCCGAGTTGCTTTCGTTCAACTTGCCGCCCGAGTCGGCCAAGATGGTCTATGAGAAAGTGGCCATCACCCGCTTCGACTTCTCCGCCCGCGAGCGGAACCTGCTGTTACAACAGGGCGAGAAGGAGATTCTGGACAATGTGCCCACCCTGGGTATCTTGCAGGACGCCGAAAAGAATGCGGCCGCATTTTTCAAATCCCTGCTCTCGCAAATGGGCTTTGAGAGTATCACCATTAAATTCGCCTGAAGATGAAACAGAACAACATCATACGCTATATTCCCGTTTTGGCCGTCACCGTGCTGGTGCTGGTGGCCGCCGCCCTCCTCTGGCTCAAACTGAAACCCAAAGACGAAGGGCTGAAGATTGATGAGACCGCCAATGTGGTGACGGAGATTCGGAAGATTGCCCAGTTCACCAGCGCCTGTTATTACGAAGATGTGATTTTGAAAGACAAGAAGGCCAACGAAAGTCTCGGCGGCAAAGTGGTGAACAGTTTCAGCAAAAAAGACAAGCCCATTTTGGAGGACGAGATTGTGATTGTGGCCAGCGGCAATGTGCGCGCGGGTTTCGATTTGTCAAAACTATCTGAAAAAGACATTGTTATACGCGACTCCGTGCTAGAAGTCACCCTTCCGAAAGCCGAAATCTTTGAGGTTATTGTAAATCCTTCCGGCTTTGATGTTTATGTTGAAGACGGCACTTGGAGTCACGAGCAGGTGACCAAAGTGGAAAACAAGGCGATGAACAAAATCCGGAAAGACGCCATCAGCGACGGACTGTTGGAAAAAGCCACCGAACTGGGCGTGACCAAACTCACGGAACTATTCAAAACATTTGGTTACAAGGAAGTTGTGATTCACACCAAGTAATATTTTCATCAGTAAAAAAACAATTACTCAACTATCTTTTTAAATAAAAACTATGGACTTATCAAAAATCACCAATGCCGTAAAAAACATTGCGGGAAACAAAGACGTAAAAAACGCTATCAATAAGATAACGAAAGACGAGGATGTAAAAGAGGCGTTCAACCAGCTGAAAAAAGACAAGGATCTCAAATCAGCGGTCCAAAAAATCTCCAAAGACAAAGATGTCAAGGATGCGGTAGGCCAGATTACCAAAGCCGTAAAAGGGCAAAAAAAGTAAGTTTAGTTCGTTTTGAACTTATAGCTGACTTCTGCCAAGTCGGCATTGGCCTTCACAATCTTCTGCTTTAAGTTCTGTTTGTGCAGGATCACCTTCTCGCGCAGGGCGGGGTCGCCGGCAGCCAGGATCTGCATTGCCAGAATAGCGGCATTTTGTGCGCCGTTGATAGCCACGGTAGCCACAGGTATGCCTGGGGGCATCTGTATCATGGCCAGCAACGCATCCATTCCTTCAAGGGAAGACTTGATGGGCACGCCAATCACAGGCAGCGGGGTCATGGCGGCAATCACGCCCGGCAGGTGTGCGGCCATACCGGCAGCGGCGATAATCACCTCAATGCCACGGTTGTGCGCATTCTTCGCATATTCCGCCACCTCATCGGGTGTGCGGTGCGCCGACAGCGCCAACACCTCAAACGGAATCTCATTGTTATCCAAAAACTTACAAGCTGCTTCCATCACCGGCAGGTCGGAAGTACTTCCCATTATGATACTGACTCTTGCATTCATATTCTTACTTGATTTCTGATGTGCAAAAATACGAAAAAAAGCGCCCGCAAATTTGCGGGCGCAGTAATAATTTGAAAATCTAAATTGAAAAACTAAGCGGTTACTCCGTCGCGGTGGAACACCAACGGGAAACTGATAGTAGTACTTTCATCCTCTGCGTTAGCGAACATCAGGTTGATGGTGATTGTATCTGCGTTGTCATCATAGGTGAAGACAATCTGATAGTTGATAGGATCACCGTTATCGTCTGTTCCAACAGCCGTCAAAGTACCTGTGTGGGTAGCAGCGTCATACACATAGGCAAGATCCATCTGCTGAATTTCTTCCATTGTATATTCGCCTGCCAACTCAGTCAAGCCGTAAACACTCATATTGTCGCCGAAGGTGAAATGAGCATATTCGTTGTCAAAGTTAAGATGGAATACCATAGTGGAATCAAAACCTTCGGGGTATTGGCAAGCATAGTCGCTGATTTGCATGCCCGTCAAAGCATAAACAAGATCTCCAAGAGAAATGTTGGCTGTCCAATCAGTGCCGATGAGATCGGAAGTTGTTGTTACTCTGGGAGTGTTCTGAGGATTGTCGCTAGGAGTGACTGGTTGTCTTTCACAAGAGGTTACGCAAAGTGCGATAGCAATGAATGCAATTGCAAAAATGTTTTTCTTCATACTTTTTAATTTTTTTTGATTAATTATTGGATTGTTTTTGTTGTAAGAACGAACAAACGAAACGAAAAACTACAACAACGAATTTTTTTTTTATTCTTTCTCGAATTGCAGTTGATAGAGGATGTCACCTTCTTCGTCACCAAACTCTGGATGGGAGATGATCATAGTGTTACCTGTAATCCAGTTCACATTCCAGCAACTGGCATTCGGCAGGAGTTCGCAGCAGAGTTCACCATCTCCGCTAAGGGTCCAAGTAGAATTTTCTGTGGCTGTAGTGCCGTCCTGACTGTTGAAAGTCAATGTTATGGTACCGTCATTATAGAAGGTGTAAAACATAGATCCGCCGTCTTCTTCCGGAACATAGAGGTCACTGTTCGTTAAAGCACCGTTCTGATCCATGTAGTTCACCACCGAGCATACAAAATGCCAAGTGCCAACGATATCCGCCGAAGTATTCGTAGGAGGTGCGGAAGCGTACGCCATACCATGCCAGGAACCGTTGCTGTAGGTAACTTCCACGGTGAGTCCCTCTTTCTCCCTCGCCTTCATCCAGGCCTTCATTTCCTCACGATTGGAGGTGGTGAAGGTTATCGCACCTTTGGCTGCCACGGCACCATTCTTTTGAAGATAGGTCGTCGGGTTCATGTTGTAGAATGTAACTGTTTGACCAGTCTGTGCTTCGCTACAGAGCACATCCAGCAAAGCATCCCATTCTCCTTCGGTTTTCAGCGTAAGCCGGGTTTCGCTTTGCCCTACCGTAAAAACAACCACCCGTTCTTTAGGGTCGTTGTTCGGTTCGCTGCCATCCGGTTCTATGTGGTGTCTGTCACATGCCGAAAAGGCAAGCATCACAACCGCCAGTATAGCGGTAAATCTCAATGTTCTTTTCATATCCTGGTTCTATTTAGATTGTTTCATATTATTCAGTTGATAATCCAACAAGGCATCGTACTGTGCCTCGGTATTGACGCGATAGAATGCCAAGGTCCGGCGGGTATGGGAGGCCACCACGCGCAAGACAGGTGCACCCGTCCACTTCACACGCTGCGCCGGTTTCCGGGTGTCGCCCAACCAACTCACCACGCCGTTTTCTCCTTTGATATTCAGTTCTTTTGTCAATTTCTGCCACCCGGCGTCATCGTCGGCCACCACAATTACCACATCAACCCGTTGGCTATCGTTGAGCTTAAATCCGCTCACCTGTGCCACGGTGAGTTCCTGTCGCGAAGCGTATTGCTTGTACAGCGCGCTTTGCGACATGACTGCAATCGGGAGCAGCAACATTAGTAAAATCAATAACTTTTTCATTATTCCATCAGCATTTCTGCGGCCAAATTGGCCCATTGAACATCCGTGGTGCCAACACGGTTACAATACACTTTTTCATAATTCCGTGGTTGACGCAACTGGGTAGTGAACAATACCACTGTTGTCGTCACCACTATCAAAAGAGCCGCCACCACACTAAATGTACGGCGTTGTTTCTGCCGCCAAGCAGGATACTCCATCGCCAACTGCCGGCTATAGCTCTCGGCCTCGGCTCGTTGCCATAATTTGTCAAATTCGTTTTCTGTCATATATCCATTGATTTTCTTAATTTCTCTTTTATTCTCACTAACCGGACACTCACATTTTTCTCCGATATGCCCACTTGATCCCCAATCTCCTGATAGTTGTAACCTTCCAATTGCAAGCGCACTATGGTTCGGTCGGGCTCATCCAGGAGGGCAATCCGCTCATGCAATTCACGAAGCAAGGTACGGTCTTCGTCAACCATCTCGTATCCTTCGGACAGCGTTTCGGTCTCTTTCTCCCGCCGCAAGCAGTCGATGATTTTGTTTCGTCCTATCTTCCAAATCAATGCCGTCTGTGGCACTGCCGAAAGGGAAAGCAACCGCTCGTGGTCGCGCCACAGCGCCACTGTGATTTCCTGCAACAGGTCATCAACCTCCAAACCCCGCCGACTGTAGTGTCGGCAGAGCGAGAAGAGCAACCCCCGATGACGGTGGAGCATGGCTTCAAAAGGATCCTTCGGTCTCACAATTGTAATAACGCAAAAAGTAAGTCAAAAACTACATCATGAGGGAAAAGTTTTGCAAAAAGAATTATTGACGCCACACGCGCGGTTGCAAACTCCGCCGATACTCGCTCGGCGACTGGCCGAGATGCTTGGTGCAGTANNATTTATCCTTTGGGTTGTAAACTATGGCGGTACTCACTTGGCGACTGCCCGAGATGCTTGGTGCAGTAGCGGCTAAAATAGGAAAGTGAGGTGAAGTTCATGCGGTCGGCGATTTGTGTGAGCGAGAGCCGTTCGTCATTGAGGTATTTCTTCAGGATGGGCACCGTGTGGCGGTCGATAAAGCTGCTGACACTGTGGCCGGTGACACGCTTGATGGTGGCGGAGAGGTACTTCGGCGACACGTGCAGTCGCTCGGCATAGTAGCTCACCTCACGCTCGGTGCGGCTGATGCCGGTGGCGAGCAGGTCGGTCAGCTGTCGGACGATATAGGCCGTGCGGTCGCTGTGGGTATCGGTGGCCTCACGGCGGGCGTGGAGCTCGAAGATGTCGTACATCATTGTCAG
>DGGS01000132.1:615-3321 GCA_002392325.1 Bacteroidales bacterium UBA3868 | reverse complement strand
ATATCCTTGAGCAACAACATGTTAAGATCGCTATACACATACTGATGGCCACCAAGTTTGCAATGGGCAATGGTGTGGCGCATGGTGTCGGGGTAGTCATTTCGCAGATACAAATTGTCGGCCACTTTGATGGAGAAATTGGGTGTCTTGTATCGCCGCAGGTAGGTTTCATCGTTCTGAATTTTGGTGTAGAACGGAATAAACGCAGGCATGCCCGATGTGTGCGTAAGCAACTCGGCCAGTGTGATGTGCGCTTTGTTGGTGCCATGCAGATAGGGCAGATATTCGCCGATGTGGTCGTGCAGGCGAATCTTGCCTTCGTCATACAATTTCATCACCGCCAAAGTGGTAGCGGCGGTCTTGGTGATGGAAGCCACATCGTACATGGTGTTCGTGGTCACTTTGTTCTGATGGTCGTAGGTATAGTATCCGAATGCCTTATGATAGATGGGCTTTCCGTCCTTCACCGCAAGCACAACGCATCCCGGATATACCTGATCCTTAATGCCTTGCATGAGAAGGTTATCCAGTTTGCGCGTGATGGAGTCGGGCAGCATGGAGATGTTGTTGTCTGCCGTGCTGTTGGTGATGCCTGCGCCGCAGGGGTATTCGTTGTTGGAAATGGGAAGTGTGCCTTCGCACGCGCGTGCGCCGAAGCACGCCTCCAGCGCCGCCTGCACACTGTTGGGCGTGGCCTGGTAGGTGACCATCAGCGCTTTGTAATCCTTGGTGGAACCGAAATAGTTGAGCGCATACGGATTCCCCAGATGCAGCAACACGGTTCTTTTCTTTTTGGCAATCTGATTCAACAGGGAAATCATCCTGTCGTCAGTGCCATACTTCTTGTTAGCCAATTGGTTAGAACCTCCGTAGGCCAACAGGATAACATTGTAGGGTGCCAGTTTGTCCATCAATTGCTTGCTCACCGTGCTGGCGGTCTTTTCCGACAGGTTTTTGTCCTGATAGATATAAACCAAGCCGTATTTTTTGACAATCTCACGATATTGTTTCTGATATTCGCTGCGCCCGATGCAGAGAAAGACAATGCTGTCGGATTTCAAAGTGTCTCCTTGCATCTGCTGCAATGGCAGGAGGTTGTCCTCGTTTTTCAGCAGCGTGATGGCTTTTTGCTCCAGCGTGTTGTTGAGTTCAACGGCACTGGGTGTGGCAATGGCGTCAGGAATGGCTTTCAGATCCACCGGAGTGTAATCCAGCAGTCCTTTGCTCGCCTTGAACCGGAGCACGCGCAGGCAGCGCTCGTTGATGAGCTCAATGGGTACAATGCCGCTGTCCACGGCGTTCTTGATGGCTTGGATGGCCTCGCCGGGTTTCTCGGGCAACAGCAACAGGTCCACACCAGCCAGCAGGGCTTTGATTTCCACATCACCCTCGAAGCGGTTTTGCTTGCGCACGCCCTGCATCTCCATGCCATCGGTGATAATCATGCCAGTGTACCCGTAGTCCCGTTTCAGCAGTTCGGAAACAATGGGGTAGGAGAGAGAGGAGACTGAGTTTCGGCTGCTGTCGAGAGCGGGAATGTTCAAGTGAGCCACCATAATCATGTCCACATCCTGGTTGATAAACTGGCGATAGGGATAAAGTTCCAGTTCATCCAACTCAATGCGGCTCTTTTTGATGACGGGAAGTCCCAGATGTGAGTCGGTTTCGGTGTCACCATGACCAGGGAAGTGCTTGATACAGCCAATGATGCCGCCATCGGTCATGCCTTGGAGGTATAGCATCGATTTGGCTGTCACTTTGTCGCGGCTCTCCCCGAAGGAGCGGCTGTTGATGACAGGGTTTTTCGCATTGTTGTTGATGTCGATACAGGGGGCGAAGTTGAGGTTCACGCCAATGGCTTTGCATTGCGCTGCCACCTCAAGGCCCATTTGGTAGATGAGGGAGTCGTTTTCGGAGGATAAAGCGCCCAGTGTCATTTGGCGCGGGAAGGCGGAGCAACTGTCGAGGCGCATGTTCGGTCCCCATTCACCGTCAATGGACACGAAGAGCGGCACTTTGCTGAGTGCCTGCATCTGGTTGGTGAGGTTGGCCTCGCGCACGGGCCCGCCCTTGAAGAAGCACACGCCACCCGGCTGGTACCGTTGGATGTCCTCCATCATGGCCTTGGTTTCCGCAGCCGTGCCCGTGGAACTAACGCGCACAATCATCAATTGCGCAATTTTTTCCTCCAAGGTCATATTCTTAAACAACTCACCTACACGATGTTGCGCACAAATGCTGCCCGCTGAGCAAAACAGCACCAGCAGGAGAAGGAATCTGAAAACGAGACTCTTTTTCATACGGGCACTTTAAAACACCATGGGTTCGTAAAGTCCCTGCTCGTTGATTTTGATGAAGTCGGCCATGGAATACTGGGTAAACTCCGGCGCAATCTTGCCCGGACTGTCCATCTTGATTTCCCTGGTGTCCCAGTTGATGGCCATCACCACATCGGTAGGATATTGGGTATGATGCGCAAGATATTCTTTTACAGCATCATATAGTTCTTCGCTAAGTTCGTGAAAACGATTGGTATCTTCCATAGTAGGTATAGGTTTATTAATGGTTGCAAAAGTAGTGAAAAAACGGTTAAGGATTTCAATTCTCCATGCGCTTTACGAAAAATTGGAAATTCTGTTCGATTTTTTTGTTTTGTGTTTTGAGAATGATATAATAGATGACGACAAAAACCACGCTGACAATCAA
>DGGS01000132.1:294-578 GCA_002392325.1 Bacteroidales bacterium UBA3868 | reverse complement strand
CCACGCTGACAATCACGCCTGCCAGTTCGCTTTTGGTGATGGCGTAGGTGCCGAAAAGGGCTACCATGAGAACGATAAAGGGTAGGAGATAAGCCAGCACAACGGCCTTGCCGCCAGCGGATCCTTTTAAAACCAAATGGACCTTGTCGCCCACCTCAAAATGCTCATTGTAAAGACTTTGCGCCAGGACGGTCTCGCGTTTGTGGTCGCTGGGGATGCAGATGCTCTTCGCATGGCATTCGCTGCATGCGGAACTGATGGTGATTTCCACCTCGATTTGGTCG
>DGGS01000132.1:0-236 GCA_002392325.1 Bacteroidales bacterium UBA3868 | reverse complement strand
TGGATGGCGCGGACGATGCCTTCTTTGCAAATGGTGTCTTCGGTCATGTTATTCAAATAAGGTTCGGAACATTTCCTCCACCTTTATGATGGGGATGATTTTGATGTTGTAGTCCTTCAGGTTGATACCTTTGAGGTTGTATTTGGAAACGAACATGCGGGTGAATCCGAGTTTGTCGGCTTCGGCGATGCGTTGGGCGATGCGGGTCACAGGGCGCACCTCGCCGCTGAGGCCCA
>DGGS01000094.1 GCA_002392325.1 Bacteroidales bacterium UBA3868 | reverse complement strand
ACATCGTCCAAACACCCCACCACATCAGGATTTCCCCGAAATAGTTGGGATGGCGGGCGTGTTTCCACAACCCCACATTGCAAACCTGGCCTTTGTGGGCTTTGGCAAAACGATGCCGTTGTGTGTCAGAAACCAATTGCAGCGTTGCGGCCACTATGCAGAGCAGGAACCCGAAAACCGTTAATATATTGGCGGGTTCGGCGGCATCAATGACGAAAAAGCCCGGAATCATAACCAGAAAAACGATTATGGTGGGCATCATGTTGAGCCCGAAAAAGTTGATGAGGTGGAAGACAAACGGCTTCTGCTCGGTTCTGTATTTGGTGTAGCGCCAATCTTCGTGGTTCAAACCCTTGAATGTGTAGGCCCAGTTGCCGGTGAGGCGGATACCCCAGTACCATACGGCAATGAGCAACAGCCCAGTGGCGCTGCTCCATGGCCCTGAAGCGCAAGCCCATAGAGTGAGCACAATAGGCGGTACCACGCTCCAATAGGGGTCATAGACGGACACATTCTTGAATATCAAGCCGAAAACCCACACGAAGATGGTGGCCACGGCATCTGCAATGAAAAGTTTCCATAAATAATGCCATCCTGTCGGGGCTAACAGTTTGTAGGTGGCCCAACCGACAAAAAATGCCAATATGTATATGATGGCGACGATGATGAAACTCCATGTCCTGGATTCTTTGATGTTCATAATCAATGTTTTAATTGTTTAGTATGTGAATTAATTGCTTAACGGTTTCCGTGTCGGTTTCCTCGTAGCCGCCGTCGGTGCGCACTTTGCAGGAACCGTGTATTTCCTTGGCATGAGTGAATTCCACCAACGCTCGCGCGTTGTCGGGGCGCACGCCACTGCCCACGAGGATGGTGATGCGGTCGCCGGCCAGGCGGACCAGCTCCTTGAGCGTTTCCTTGCCCTCCATGGCGGTGGGTTGGCAGCCGGAAGTCAGTATGCGCTTGCATCCGCAGGCGATGACCTCTTCCAGCGATTTGCGCCAGTCCTTGCAGCGGTCGAAGGCGCGGTGGAAGGTGACGGGCACCGGGGCGGCGGTTTCCACGAACCGGCGCGTGAGCTTCGTGTCAATGCTGCCGTCAGGGTGTAGGAATCCAACCACGACACCGGCTACACCAAGTTCCTTGCAAATGCGCACATCTTCCAGCATGTTTTGGATTTCCACATCATTATAGACGAAGTCGCCCGGCCTTGGACGCACGAGCACAAATACATCAAGATGCAGATCCTCAACGCATTGCTTTATGGTGGCGTAGGATGGGGTGGTGCCGCCTTCGTTCAGGTTCTGGCACAGTTCTATGCGTGTGGCTCCGGCGGCCTTGGCGTTGGCCGCGGATTGGATGGAGCCGCAACAGATTTCGATTTCCATATTAAACGGTTAATTTCACTTGGGTATGGGCCTCCACCACATTGATGGCGTAGTCGCCCAGTTTTTCACTGTCCCCGATGATGTCCATGTAGGTGACACCAGTCTGGTAGTCGTATTTCTTGTCGTTCACATCCGTCACATTCGCCTCTTTCAACTGCGTACGGTAATGGTTGATCTCATTCTCAATGTTGAGGGAGATACGCGGGTCAACCTTGTGGTCGGTGTCTTCCAAAATCAGCTCCATTTGGGTGAGCGCCTTGTCGCACAGGTCCCACATGTGCTCGATATGGGTGCTTTGCTCCTCGGTGAAGTGCTCCCGTAATTTGTATTTGCGGTTGATGGCTCGTGCCATATTGTAGCAACTGTCGCAGATACTCTCGATTTCGGAGATTTCACGCAACATGCAGCGTATCTGTGTCTTACTTTCAGGACTCAAACGGCCCTCGGAAACTTGGTTGAGATAATTGGCGATTTCAACCTCCATGTTGTCGCTGATGCCTTCGTATTTTTCAATGCGGGTGTAAAGTTTCACGAACTCGTCGTTGTTCTTGAGTTTCAGCAACTGCGGCACAAAACCGAACATGCGGTGCGCACGCAGGGCGAAGTGGTTGATCTCCTTGCGGGCCTCCAGCAGGGAGAGCTCGGAGGTGGACATGAGACCGCCGCTGATGAAACGCAGGCGCATATCCTCGTCTTCTTCCTTGCCTTTGATGATGGAACAGACCACCTTTTCGAAAAGCGGGATGAACCATACGAGAATCAGTACATTACAAGAGTTGAACGCCGTGTGGAAGGCGCAAAGGGCGAAGTTTATGCGGGAGGAGGCGTTGGGATCGACGGAGAGGTCGGCGGTGGGGTCAAATCCTACCATGGAACACACCAGCTTGATGAATGGGCGGAACACGATGAGAATCCAGCATACACCAAACAGGTTGAAGATAAGGTGCGACAAAGCCGCGCGTCGGGCGGAGGTGCTGGCATTCAGGGCCACAATGTTGGAGGTGACCGTGGTGCCGATGTTTTCGCCCAAAACCAGCGCGATACCCTGGTAAATATCGGCCACACCGGTGGAACACAGAATCATGGTGATGGCCATGATGGCCACGGACGACTGCACACACATGGTGAGCACGCCACCTAAGATTAAAAATATGATATAGGATAAGAAACCCAGGTTACGACAGGAAGTGAAGAAGTTCATCACCGCTTCGTTGTGCGAAAGGTCCATGGCGATGGCGTTCTCGCGCAAGGTGGCAATGCCCAGAAAGAGGAACGAGAATCCGAAAATGAAGTCACCGAACGACTTGGCGCTGGGACTTTTGAAGTAGGAGAGCATGATGCCAAGCGCGAAGAGCGGGAACACAATGACGCTCATCTGGAAGTTGAATCCGAAAAGGGCGATGATCCAGGCGGTGATGGTCGTGCCGATGTT
>DGGS01000170.1 GCA_002392325.1 Bacteroidales bacterium UBA3868 | reverse complement strand
CATATTTCCTATGCAAATCTTCATATTCTCCTTTTTTGTCTTCTATGTGGTCCTGCTGTTTGTCATCACCGGCATAACCTCACGGAAGGCGGACAATAAAACCTATTTCACCGGCAACCGCAAGTCCCCGTGGTTTGTGGTGGCGTATGGCATGATTGGCAGTTCCCTGTCGGGTGTGACCTTTATGTCCGTGCCGGGCGATGTCTATACCACCCAGTTCACCTATTTTGGTGTGGTGCTGGGTTATGTGCTTGGTTATCTGGTGATTGGTGGCCTTTTGCTGCCGTTGTACTATAAGTTGAATGTAACCTCTGTATATGAATACTTGGGTTCGCGGATAGGGAAGGAGGCGCACAAAACAGGTTCTGTGCTGTTCTTTGTGTCCCGATTGCTGGGCTCGGCGCTCCGTATGTATTTGGTTATCTTTGTTTTGCAGGTGTTTGTCTTCGATGGCTGGCATATCCCGATTTGGCTTACCTCCATTGTGATGATCATCATCATCCTGCTCTACACTTTCCGTGGCGGACTCAAGACGGTGGTGTGGACGGATTTGCTGCAGACCACTTTTCTGCTTACCGCTCTGGTAATCACCATTATTGTGATTATGAAGAATATGGGCGGTTCCTTCTCGGAAATATGGCAAGCGATGGGCACAGCGGGTAAGGATGGCTCCGACTGTCGGCTGGTGTTCAACACCGACTGGCGTAACAACAGTTTCTTCGTGAAACAGGTTATCGGTGGCATGTTCATCACGATTGCCATGACGGGACTGGATCAGGATATGATGCAGAAAAACCTGTCTTGCAAGTCGTTGCGTGACGCGCGCCGCAATATGGCGTCGTTCACCTCCATTCTTGTGGTGGTGAATATCCTGTTCCTGCTTCTGGGCGGTATGCTGATGGCTTTTGCCCAGCAAAACGGTATCGATATTGCCCACATGCCTACCGACCGCATCTACCCTGAAATCGCGTTCAACTACTTGGGCAAGGCAGGGGCGCTGGTTTTCGTGTTCGGCCTTATTTCAGCGGGTTTCTCGTCCGCTGATGGCACATTCACAGCCCTAACCACCACAGTGTGCTATGACATCCTGCGCATTGAGAACCGCTATCCGGATGAGAAAAAGCAAACCCAGGTGCGACGCATCGTGCATGTGCTCATATCCATGCTCTTCCTGGCGGTCATCATCATCGCGTCCAGCCATCACAACGACGCGCTTATCCGCATCATCTTCATGGTGGCCTCCTATACCTATGGACCGCTGTTGGGCATGTTTATTTTCGGCATGTTCACCAAACGGGAGATTCCGGCGGGCCGCCGCTGGCTGGTTCCGGTGATAGCGGTGCTGATTCCGTCGTTATGCTATGTGCTTTCCACCCACTCGGTGCAATGGCTTTTTGGCTATAAGTTTGGGTATGAGTTGCTTATAGTTAATGGGTTACTTGTGTTTGCCTCTTTGTTGGCGGTTAGTAAAAAGTCCCAGATGATTCAAGACTGAGCACATTCTTTATGCATCTGTTATGCATAACTGTGCATGCCTCCCAAGATGATGTTCACACCGAAATAGGTGATAATCACGCTTAGGAAGGCGAGAATGCCATAGATGTGGAAAACCATCGGGTTCCGGAACGCCTTCCAAATGGTGTTGTGAAGTGGGGCGGCATAGACCAATAGTGTGATGAGCGCCCACACTTCCTTTGGGTCCCATGACCAGTAGTTGCCCCAAGAGATGTTGGCCCATACGGCGCCGATGAAAATGCCTATGGCCAGCAGCGCCACTGCCGGATACAGCAGAAGCGTACTGATGCCCTGCAACCGCTCCAAATACGCATGGTTGTTGGGCTGCGTGAAACGGACAATGACAGCACTGATACCATTTAGCATCACAAAGAACAGCAGGGCATAGGCAATCATGATTACCGTGACATGCAAGCTCAGCAATGGGGATGTGAGCACCGGCATCAGGTGGGTGATGGGCGGATTGGAACCGCTGATCATCTGCACCAGCAGCACAAATCCGGTCATGAGCAGACCGGCAGGCAGTGCCATCTCATATTTCCGCATTAAGAGCAGGGTGATGACACAGATGCTCAGCGCCAGCAAGTTCATGGAGTCGAAACTGCCGGCCATGGGCACATGTCCGCCCGCAATCCAGCGCAAGATGAACAAGGTGGCTAAAAAGACGCCTAACAGGGTCATCCACACCGCAGCGACAGTACGCATCGGTTTGTAGAGTTTTCGGCCTTTCCCGATGCAGATTAAGGCGGCAGCGAAGCAAACCAGTCCCAATGTGATGTTGAGCATGGCCAGCCACTTGCCTGCCGTGAGTTTGTTGTATAGCCGCTCGGCACGATATTGTGCCTTGGACTGCACATGGCCGAGAGCGTATTTCTCCTGATATATTCTGGTTTTTTCAAAGACTTCGTCCAAGGCCTTGAAATCACCCTTAATCACATATTCCTGACATAGACTCAGTTGCTTGCGTATGAAGAGGTATTCGTTGTCGGAAATGTCCAAGGGAAGCGCATCGTTTTGCGAGTACCAGGTGATTTCCTTCAAACTGTCGGCGTGAGGGAACATCTTGAGCAACTGGCCGTTGCGCATCATGCTGATGAGTTGGTGTTTTTCATCCGCTGCACGGTACTTTTTCCGTTTGGGATCGCCCATGGGAATGGATTTTACAACATCCTCTAGTTTGTATTTCCCATAAATGTCCGTAAAATCGGTTAATCGCGCATACTTGCTGTCGATGCCGAGGTCTTTCCGCACATAATCGCCTTTGATTTTGAGCATGGGTTCGTTTTTCCATTCGTCAAAATAGAACAGCCATCCG
>DGGS01000159.1 GCA_002392325.1 Bacteroidales bacterium UBA3868 | reverse complement strand
GCCCAGGACAAGAGTCGAACTTGCACGGGAGTCCTCCCACTACCCCCTCAAAGTAGCGTGTCTACCAATTCCACCACCTGGGCTCGTTTTGCGGCGGCAAAAATACACTTTTTTTCAAATAACAACCATTCTTCAAAAAAAAAATTTATTTTTCAAAAAAAAATCGTACCTTTGCACTTGCAAAAAATATACATTAAAATGGCGCAGAAGAAAGTTCTATTCATCACCCCGGAGATATTCCCTTATTTTCCAGAGGGTTACATCTCAAACATATGTCGTTACCTTCCGCAGGGCATACAGGAACGCGAGAACGAGATCCGCACATTCATGCCCAAATTCGGTTGCGTGAACGAGCACCGGCACATGCTGCACGAGGTAATACGCCTTTCGGGACAAAACATCATCATTGAGGACACGGACCATCCGCTGATCATAAAAGTGGCATCGCTCCAGAATGTCCGCATGCAAATATATTTTATCGACAGCGAGGATTTCTTCAAGAGAAAGACTCCCTATTATGACGAGGAGGGCGTGTTTTATCCCGACAATGACTCCCGCGCCATATTCTACGCCAAAGGTGTGGTGGAGACCGTCCGCAAGTTGGGTTGGGAGCCCGACATCATCCACTGCAGCGGCTGGATTTCCGCTCTGGTGCCCCTGTTTATCAAAACACTCTACAAGGACAATCCGTTGTTCCAAGGCACAAAGATTGTTTATTCCATCATGCCGGACGCTTTCCCGGAGAAGTTTTCGCCGAATTTCGCCAAGAAACTGCGCCTGACCGGCATTCCCAGCGAGTGCCTCACCCGCTTCCGTTCCCCTGGCTACGAGCAAATCACCCAAATGGCTGTGGATTACGCCGACGCCGTCGCCCTCACCATCGACATCAAGAAACGCATCCTCTCCTATGTGGAAAAATCCGGGAAACCCGTACTCCAACACCCTGACGACGACAACTATGTGGACTTGTACGATGAATTTTACGACCAAATCTTGGCTGACGCAACTGATAAGGAATAAGCAATGAAACAATATTTTCTCTGCATACTCGCCGCATTCCTCATTCTCTTTGGGGGCTGCAAGCAGGAAACCTCCGAAATAGGGCTTGGACTGATTAACGAAGTGGGTACGGATTTCACCGACACCACCTCCATCGTGGCCTATTCCTTCCTGGAAGACACCATCAACACCACCAACATGTCGGCCAATGTCATCGGAAACATCCATGATCCTGTGTTCGGCGACCACAAGGGCACCGCTTTCGCCCAGTTCTCCATGTCCGGCTCGTCGGTCAACTTCGGCACCAACCCCGTCATCGACTCCGTAGTTCTCACACTCCAAATCTCATCCTACTACGGCGACACAAACTCCCGGGTGGCATTTCGCGTATATCAGCTGACAGAGCCCATTTCAGGAGACAAGTACTATCAGAACAATAGCGTGTCCTACGACCCTACCCCACTGAATTATTCGCTCACCCAGTATTCCATCCAGCCCAATACGCATGTCATTGTGGACACCAACTCCTATAACCCGCACCTGCGCATCCGGCTCTCTCAAGCATTTGGGCAGTATCTGCTGAACAATTCGCAACACATGACCAGCAACAGCAGTTTCCAAAGTTTCTTCAAAGGAATCTGCATTGACGCCATATCACACTCAGGTTCAAATGGATATATGATCATCTCCAACCTGAACAGCGCATTGACAGGCATTAACCTGTATTATCACAACGACGAACAGAGCGCCAAACGATACCGGTTCTCCTGCAGTTCGTCCTCCTGCAAACGCTTCAACAGCTTCACTCACAACTATCTGAGCTCTTCAGACGCCAACTTCACGCAAGAAGTGCTTGGCGGCGACCGGGAAATTGGAAACTCCGTACTATTCGTTCAAGCCATGGGTGGGGTGAAGACCAGAATCACCTTCCCCTACTTGAAAGAGGCGTTCAAATCACTCAACAACCGCGTCGTGATCAACAAGGCCGAACTGGTCATCACCAATGTGGCGACTGATGAAACATTCTGGGTACAACCCACTAACCTCACCCTGCAAGGAATTAGCGAAAAAGACGGAAAAATCATGTATCTCCCTGATGATGAATATTATACAGGGGCAACTTATTTTGGCGGAAACTATGACGCCGCTAAACACGAATACCGTTTCCGCATCACAAAATATGTTCAAGGACTCATCCTGCAGAACTCGGAACTTTCCAATTCTGTAAATCTTGTCTTAAGAGGTTCCGCCGTGCGCGCCAACCGGCTTGTGTTCGGTGGCACCGGATTGTCCGACGACAAACGCATGAGACTGGAATTGTCATACACGACATATTAATACTTGTACCCCTCAAGTCTCAAGTCTTACTTACATATCAAGTCTTACATCTCACGTCTCAAGTCTTACATCTCACGTCTCAAGTCTTACGTCTAACACCCCCAACATCATGGCCGACAATTATCTGGAAAGCAAATTCGACGAGTTGCACAAAGCGAAAAGACAGACCGTCATCCGACA
>DGGS01000057.1:785-5414 GCA_002392325.1 Bacteroidales bacterium UBA3868 | reverse complement strand
GCGTTGATGGTGAAGTCGCGGCGCATCTGGTCGTCTTCCAGGGTGCCGTCCTCCACCACGGGTTTGCGCGAGTCGTGGCTGTAGGACTCCTTGCGCGCCCCCACGAATTCGATGACGCAACCCTCGTAGTTGAACTGGGCGGTGCCGAAGTTGCGATAGACATTCACATGCAGGTCGGGGTCGATGAGCGCGGCGGTCTGTTTGGCCAGCTCGATGCCACTGCCCACGGTCACAATGTCAATATCGGTGTTGTGGCGGCGCATAATGATGTCGCGCACCACACCGCCCACCACAAACGCTTCGCAACCCATGGCGTCTGCCGCCTGGGCCACCAGCGCATATATGGGATGCTGTAAATCCTGCTTATATTTTTTTGTGGTATCGCTCAAATCCGATAGGTCTTTAATTACTTTTGTGAAACCTGCAAAAATAGTAAAAAAATCGGTAATGGCCACTATTTGCTACTGATTCAGCTCAAAAGTGCCGATTAGGGCACCCGATACGCTCCAGGAACTGAAACTGCCTCCCTCGGGCTCCCCTTGCGGAATGGCGATGGTCATGGTGTGCTTGCCCGGAGTCAGTCCGGAAAAGTCAAAATATACCGGTTGTGTGGCAGTGCCCGGACACCAGCCGGAACGGGAATAATCGGAACTGGACATGCCATTCCAGAAATTGCCGGAGGCGGGATTCGAGGTTCTGTAGGTGCCGCAGTCCCCGCGCCAAGGCGTATATCGGTACTGGGGAACACCGTCAATCAAAATGGTGTTCTCTTTGGGAACAAACTCATCGCCAGTGTCCCAACCCCCATGTCCTGTTGATATGTATCTCAATTTGAGCTCTTTACAGTGCAATGGCACATAAAAGTCCACCGTAAGACTGTCGGTGCGGAAGAGTTTGCCGTAGTTCTGTCCCGCCATCTCCATGACATTGCAGGTGTTGAAAAGCGGCAGCAACATGGCGAGGGTGCTGTCCGAATATCCCCAATGATCATCTTCAGGATATGCTTTCAGCGTGAGCGATAATTTATGCCCGCCCGCATCGTAATTGCCGATGAAAGCCCCGATATACACATCGCCTTGTAACAGTGGACTCAAATCGCTGATATCCTGCTTGTAATAAACCTGGTCAGCCCATTTCTGATCCGGCAAAGAACGGTATTGGTTATATTGCCGTACCCCAAACGGAGTGAAAAAACGCATGATTTCCACTGGGGGTTGGTAGGCCTTGGTGGTCACCATACCCTGATACCGCTCTCCTGAACGGTCGGTGAAGTAGGGGAGCACCTCGATGCTGTCGCGGAAGGCGTTCAACATGCTGTTCCGCACATTGGCGGGAATGATGAACACGGATCCGGTCCGGTCGTAGGCGTCGCCATTGGAGTACTCGGTGACTTCAGCAAATAACCGGTAGTGCTCTGGCAACCGTGTCATATCCACTCTTTTAAGAATGACGGTGCCGTTGGCCACATGATATACCGTATCGTAGTCAAATTGGGTAGGTTTGGGGAGTTTGGGATTGAAGCAGATCTGTTCCTCTTCAAAAATCGGCAAAGTGATGATGAGCTTGTCTTTTTCCAACTGGTTCAATTCAGCGGAGGTTTTCTTCTCCCCGAATTGATTGGGCAATATTTCGGTGATGGATTTGTCCTTTGTGGCGGTTGCCAATTCCATCACGGCATTGCCGTTGCGCAAGTATTTCACCAGTACACCTGACAGGTTGGCGAAACCCGAAATCGGAGTGGCCTGGAATCTCAAATCTTCTGTTGTCCATAATTCTATCTTGTTGGAAAACAAAACGATAGAATATTTTGTGCAATTATATCCGTTTACTTTCTCTTTGCCTTCTTGTTTGAATTCATAGTCTTTTCGAATCGAACTGCTGAAAAAATACTTCTCATCGTCATGATAGAAGAGTTGGGTGATGACGGTATCTTGGCTGTAGTCGATGTAGGTGAAATGTTGGGCCATGCCGGGAATGGGGTTTTCCACGGGTTTATCGCCATTTTGGATTTTAATCTGCTTTCCCTTTTGCAGCACTTCCGTGCGGGAGGTGTCGCTTCCGCCGATGGAGTATGATTTGTATTGCAGACGGTATTGCGCCGAAGCGGTGGAAAGAAGTAAGGCGATGCCGATGGAAATAAGGATATGCTTTTTCATAAATATTTGATTTTCAAAATGATATTTACTTTTTGGTCAATAGGATAAAATCCAGAACCACCATGGCGGCCATGGCTTCTACCACAGGCAGCACGCGTGGTGCCACGCACAGGTCGTTGCGGTTGGAACCCTTATAGACGGCAGGATTCCCGTCAAAGTCGATAGTGTTCTGGTCGAAGCGCACCGAAGGGATGGGTTTGAAGGCCACGGAGAAACAGACATCCTCGCCGTTGGTGATGCCGCCTTGCACGCCGCCGTCGTGGTTGGTCTTGAAGGAGAAGTCAGGGTTTTGCAGGTCGTTGTATTCGCTGCCGCACATGTTGGCGGCCTCGAAGCCCTTGCCGATTTCGAATCCCTTGGCGGCGTTGATGGACATCATGGCGTATGCGAGGCGGGCGGAGAACTTGTCATATACGGGTTCGCCCAGTCCGGCGGGCAGGCCATGGATGCGGCATTGCACGAGTGCGCCCACGCTGTCGCCCTCGCGCGCGGGCGTGGCTGTGCGCACGGTTTCAGCGGCTATCTCGATACCCTGTTTTCGCAAAACCATCTTGGCGATGGCGCCCGCCACCACACGGCAGGCAGTCTGTCGCGCCGAAGCGCGACCGTTTAACTCGTTGTCACGGTTCCCATATTTCTTAAAGTAGGTATAGGAAACATGTGACGGCTTGATAACATGACGGTTATCCTCGATTACCTGAATATCTTGATTAGGTATCTGAAAACGGATGGGCTCGCCTGTGGCCTTGTGGTTTTCATCTATTCCCGACAGGAAAATGACAGGGTCTTTCTCGCGGCGTTGGGTGCTTTCGGCGCTTCGATTTGGCGAGCGGCGGGCCATCTCGCTTTGGATGAAATCGAAATCGATAGGTGTCCCTTTGGGACAACCCTCAATCGCCCCTTCCAGAAAGGGATCATGTGTGCCGCCCGTATCGGTGAGCTTGTAGATGATTCCGAAAGTGTCTGTTATCGTCATTGTCCTACTACATTGGCTTGATTTTCCGAGCCAGTTTGGCGCACAGTCCCGGGAAGAAGCGCTTGATGTGGGCCATGATGAGTTCACCGCTGCCTACGAGTTTCTCGCGTTTTTCCTTGGCGATTGCTTTGAAGATGATTCGGGAGGCCTTCTCGGCGGTGATGCCGCCCGCCTGGCCCGCGTCCATCTTGCCGTGCTGCCGTCCGTCTTTTTCCAAGGAGTTGACGGAGATGTTGGTCTGCACGCGCCCGGGAGTCAGGATTGTTACCCGTATGCCGTCCTTGTAGTTCTCGGCAGCGATGGTTTCGAAGAATCCGTAAAGGGCGTGCTTGGCTGAGGAGTAGGCGCAGCGCAGCGGAAACCCGAATAACCCGGCAATGCTGGTGGTTACCGCCAGCTGGCCGCCGCCCTGTTCAATCATCTTGGGCAACACGGCTTTGGTAAGGATGACCGGCGCGTAGAAGTCAATGTCCATCACCTTGCGGATGACGGCCATGTCAGTCTCCACGGTGGTGCCGCGCTGGCTGATGCCGGCGTTGTTGTAGAAAAGGTCGATGCGCCCGTAGGCGTTCAGCGCGTCCTGCGCGAGTTGCGGCAGCGCGTCGGTTTGCGAGAGGTCGAAGGGCAGGTTGGTTACGGTTTTGGCGCCCAGGCGCAGGCACTCCTCGCGCACCTGCTCCAGCAGGTCGGGCTCCAGCGCCGTGAGAATGAGCCGCGCACCCGCTTCAGCGAAGCGGAAGGCCACCTCTTTGCCCATGCCGGACGAGGTGCCCGTGATCCAGATAATCTTGTTAGAAAAGTCTTTCATAAATGTTGGTGTGGCTATGGGTGCAAGAGGTGAAAGAGGAATATACACTCTTATACCACATGTACCTCATGTTCCTCTTGTACCACATGTACCTAATTTTATTCGTCAATCATCTTCTTGAAGAAACTGGCCCTGGCTGCGCCTTCACCGGTGTTGAGGAGAACGGTTTCGCCGTTGCGGATCTGCCCCTCTTCCAGCGCTTTGTAGAAACCAGCGAAGCAGACGATGGAGGCGGGTCCGAGGTAGATGCCGCGCTCTTGCTTGACAATCTTGCCGTAGTGGGCCAACTCGCTCTCTTTCACCTGCAGGAAGGTGCCGCCGCTCTTGCGCACGATGGGCGCCACAATCGGGAACATGCCCGGGTTGCCGGCGGAGAGGATGGATACCATGGTCTGCGGATTCGGGATAACCGGATAGTTTTTCTCATATCCATCTGGGAATCCGGCTTTTACCGCATTGTTCCAGCCCTGCACCATCGGGTCGCAGGTGTCTTGTTGGATGAGCAGCATTCGCGGCAGTTTGGTTTCCGGGAAGGTGGTTTGCAAATCACGGATGCCCTTGTCCAAGGCGATGGGGCCTGTGCCGCCCGCCACGGCCTGCACATACACATCGGGCATCTTGCCCAATTGGCGGAGAAACTCGAACACCATGGTTTTCTTGGCCTCCACACGGATGGGGTCGATGTTGCC
>DGGS01000057.1:429-697 GCA_002392325.1 Bacteroidales bacterium UBA3868 | reverse complement strand
TCGTTGGCCTCTTTCTTGGCATCGCCGTAGTTGCCGTCGCACACGATTACGGTCTGTCCGTAGGAACGGATGGCCTTCACCGTGTCCTCGCACGCGTCATGAGGCATGAAAACGGTGAATTTGATGCCGGCTTCGGCAAGATAACGGGCGTAAGCAGTGGCGGTGTTGCCGGTTGAGGCCACGCAGAATTCCTTCACACCGTTCTCTTTGAAAAGCGAGGCGGCTAGTGAGGCGGCAATGTCTTTGAAGGTGTTGCTGCCGCCGTTCA
>DGGS01000057.1:0-387 GCA_002392325.1 Bacteroidales bacterium UBA3868 | reverse complement strand
TGCCGCCGTTCAGGTCGTTGCGATAAACCATCACCTGACAGTCGATGCCGTATTTGTCTTTCGCTAACTTTTCCAGAAAATCCCATTCCTCAATCGGAATGGCGCCCTCACCGAAAGAGACAATGTTTTTCTTGTCCATAACGGGCAGGAAATCGAAATAATGATAGAAGTTCTCGGGATGGTGCTCCGGTTTGGTAAGCTCCGTTATTTTATGATAATCAGCATTATACACCACATCGGCGCGTTTGCAGCCGCAAGGGCATTCCTGGTTCATCTTAAACCATGTGGCAAAATCGGGGATGACCTTGCCGCACTTGGTGCAGACTAATTTGTATTTATTCTCCATAAAGCAGTTTTAATTTTTTTAAAGTGCAAAAATACAAAAAA
>DGGS01000138.1:619-5290 GCA_002392325.1 Bacteroidales bacterium UBA3868 | reverse complement strand
GGTAGAGCAGCTGATTTGTAATCAGCCGGTCGTGGGTTCAAGTCCCTCTATCGGCTCCAAGGCACAAAGAAATATGATGGGAGAGTTCCAGAGCGGTCAAATGGGACAGACTGTAAATCTGCTGGCTAAGCCTTCGGAGGTTCGAATCCTTCCTCTCCCACTCTTTGCGGAAGTAGCTCATTTGGCAGAGCGACAGCCTTCCAAGCTGTAGGTGGCGGGTTCGAGCCCCGTTTTCCGCTCACATCAAACAAACACATAGCACAAAGGTCGTCAATACATGGCGACCTTTTTTGCTTTATATCCGCCAGAATGTGATAAAATGCCGCCACGATGCGACGGCACTACAATTTTTGTACCTTTGCAGCCGTTAATCGGTTAGTGATTAGTGACTAGCGATTGACGGATTACGATTTATCAACAACATGGCAGTTCCTGACTACATTCTACAAAAAATACAAGGCAAGAAAATTATCATTCTCGGTTTCGGCAAGGAGGGTGTTTCCACCTATCGCTTCATCCGCAAACATTTTCCGGATATGCCGCTCACCATTGCCGACGGCAACGCGAACCTGCGCACCGATGAGTTTGATGATCACAAAATAAAGTTCGTCACAGGCGAAAAGTACGATCAGAACCTCAACAATTACGACTTGATTTTCAAAACGCCCGGGATCAGTTTCAACAAGATAAACTATTGGATTGACAACAAGCGCATCACCTCGCAGACCAACCTGTTTCTGGAAGCATACCACCAGCAGGTGATAGGCGTGACGGGCACCAAGGGCAAAAGCACCACCTCCTCACTCATCTATCACATCCTGCATGAGGCGGGCCGCGACGTGCTGCTGGCCGGCAACATCGGCGTGCCTTTTTTCGATATCATAGAAAAAATGACGGATGACACATTGGTGGTGGCTGAGTTGTCGGCACACCAATTGGAGTTCGTGCACTGCTCGCCCGACTATGCCGTACTGTTGAACCTTTACCAAGAGCATCTTGACCATTTCAATTCGTTCAACAACTACATCATCGCCAAGATGAACATCACCAAATATCAGAAATACGAGAATTTCTTTGTCTATAATGGTGATGACGAGCACATTCCGGACCTCGTGAAGCAGCACGAGTACAACCGAAACCGTTGCATTTTCGGCACCAAACCATACAATGGACTCTACGCCTGTTGCATAGACCAGGTGATCCACTTCGCCCTCAACGGCCATGTGGAGGACGAGTACAACCTGCGCAACTACCATAACCTGCCCGGCACGCACAATTACTACAACATCATGGCGGCCATTGCTATTTGCCGGCGAGTGGGACTTTCGCACGATGATATCATGAGCGGCCTGCGAACTTTCAAAGGATTACCCAACCGTATAGAGTTTGTGGGGCAGTTCAAGGGCATCAGCTTCTATAATGACAGCATCTCCACCATCCCGGAAGCCACCATTGCCGCGGTGAAAGCCCTCCGCAAGGTGGACACGCTCATCATCGGCGGCTACGACCGCGGAATCGAGTACGGCATCCTCATCGACTTCCTGCGCGAGAATCCCGTGCCCAACCTTGTTTTCACCGGTCCCGCCGGCAAGCGCATCTTTAACGAATGGAAACCGCAAGGGAACCTGCCAGAAGCCTACATTTTGGAAGACGATTTCCGCAAGATTGTGGATTTCATTTTTGAAAAAACCGAAGAGGGACGCATCGCGCTGCTTTCCCCAGCCGCCGCTTCCTACGACCAGTTCAAGAATTTCGAGGAACGCGGCCGCATTTTCAAACAATACATCATCGAAAAAAGCAAAACATTATAATATTATGAGAAGACTATTGTTCCTTTCCGTTATCACCCTATCCTTATTCCTAGGAGCGTGCCAACACAAAACATCCACCGAAACAAACGCCACAACAGAAGCGGAGAACCAAAATCCCGCAGGCAATCCGTATATCTCCGACACCCATACATCCGACACACCTTCCATAGCTGAAGACCTGTCTGGCAAAGTGATCTCACTCTCTTCCGCCGAGTTCATTGAGAGAATTTGCGACATAAACAACCCGAAAGGTTTCGCATACAAAGGTTCAACCCCTTGCTTGGTTGACTTTTACGCCGGATGGTGCGGACCGTGCATGAAACTGAAACCTATTATTGAGGAACTGGCCAGGGAGTACAAAGGCGAGCTTATCGTCTATTCCGTCAATGTGGACAAAGCCCAGGATGTATGTGGGGTATTCGGCATCGAGAGCATCCCCACCCTCTTGTTTTTCAGTCGGACTGCCCAACCCATGAAAATTGTGGGTTATGTGTCCAAACCCGAGCTCAAAACCGCTATTGATGACTTTTTGAAGAAATAGTTGAAAAAGATTCTGTTTCTCACCGGTTTGATTTTCAGTCTTTTGCGCATTAATGCCCAAATGGCGTGTGACTCCATCTTCGCCACCTTCAGGCATTGGGAAGCGCAATTGGAAAAACTCAACTACGAGGATCCCGAACTTATCAGTTTGCATTATCTTTTCTTGCAGGATATCCAACGGGAGATGCGCAAATTTGAGGCGAACACGCTGCCGGTCATGCACAAATGCATGCAATTGGACTATTACGACGCAAAAGCCGCTTATCGGAAAGTTCAATACAAGGCAAACCGCCTAAATGAGATTTTATCGAAACAAAAAAAACAAGTTGACCAGTTATTTTACCAGCGTGCGCAGGAGGAACTGTCGTTTCAAGACACCACCAACGCCCTATACAATTTGGACCGCGCGCTTCAGTTCAACAAATACCAACCGGAAGCTTTGCTTTTGAAAGCGAGGTTGATGCTCGCCAGAAAATCCTATCAGGAGAGTGTTGACCTCATTCATCTTCTTTATACCCAGGCAGAATTGAACGAGGAAATGGAGATGGCGGTTTCCGATTTCACCATCGAGTTGTACGAGGAATTGTACAGTGTAGGTGACGCTTTAGTGAAGAACGGCCATGCGGCGGAGGCGCTGGAGGTGTTTTTGGCGTTGGAGCAGTTCTGCACCAACATGCCCAGCGGTTACTGCAACGACGACTACTACCGCGGCATCCTGCGCTCGCGCGAAGGGGTTTACGAATCTTACCTCTCCATTGCGCGCGAAGCGGAAAAAAGGCGCAACTACGAGATGGCCCGGAAGTTCTACCAATACGCGGAGGAGTATCGCAAAAAGGGAGAAGTTACCGAATAACAACAACCGGATTTGTTCGGGGCTAACGCCCCTCAGGGTACAATATTAAATCGTATCTTTGCGTTTTCAAAACATCACCATTTCTTTATAGCAATGAAAAAACACCTTCTTTACCTTTTAACCCTACCCTTGATTTTTATGAATACCATTTCCGCACAGCAAACGCCTAAAGACATCAAAGTCTTGCTGGACAAGTACGAGTTTAATCTGATGCGTGACGACAACGGATTTGACTCCGTATATCTGGCCATCACAACACAGATTGCCCAACAAGAGAACAATCCGGCGAACCTGGCGGTTTGGCACAGTTGCATGGCCCAACTGCTGGAAAACTACTATCATAGCAACCGCTATCGCATCCTGGAGCGCACGCCGGTGGAAGGTGCCGTGCCCGCCGACCCCAATGTATGGGACATCCAGACCTTGGTGAAACAGATTGTGTTCCATCACCAACAGTCGCTGCGCGACGAGGATTACCTGATGCGCATCCCTATCCGGGATTGGGTTCCAGTGCTTGACTCCGTGACCTCTGAGGCATACCGCCCCACCCTGTACGACTTCCTGGCCTTCCGCGCGTTGGACTTCCTGAGCCGGCGCATCAGCGAGATGCCCATCCCCACCACTCCGTTTGATATCAACAACGGCAAATACTGGTCTGACAATGAGATATTTAATAACATTATCATCAGTTCTCCTGACGAATATTCATTCTCTTATCTCTCCTTGAAGATAATGCAGACCCTCACACGGCTGCACCTGCGCGACGAGGACCCGCACGCCTTGCTCGATGTCACCCTGCGCCGGTACGAGTATCTTTCCGCCAACAGTACCCTGGACAATGCCTCGGAAACCAATCTGAAAGAGCTGTTGAAACTGGAAGAGCGCTACCGAAACCTGCCCGGCCACGAAATGGTGGCGTACCAATTGGGCAACTATTACCAAAACCGAGGCAACTCCTACGACAAGAACGAGCACCCCGAATATGCCAACGACTATGTCACGGCCATCGAATGGTTCCAAAATGCCATCCAAAATGATCCAAAATCCCTTGAAGGGCGCAATGCCTCTGTAAGAATATCGGAAATCCGGAAATCCATCATCCGCTTCAGCGTAATGAAAACGATGCCGGTTGGAGAGCCCAACCTCATCAATTTCATCTACCAAAACAGCCAGAAGCTATATTTCCGCATCATTCCCGTTACCAAATCCGAGTACAGCCAAATAATGAAAAGCCGCAATGTTTATGCGGAACTGATATCCAAGAAACAGGTTTATGAGACGAGTATTCCTGTGCCCGAAGAAAAGGACTATCGCCAGAAAAGCGGCCATTTTCTGATGCCCTCGTTAAAACAAGGCACATACATTATGCTGGCTTCCAACGCCCCCTTCAGTGCCAACAGCAAAGGGGATTTCACCTACGAGAAAGTCACCATTTCCAATTTGGCGACCGACTGGCGCAACAACGGA
>DGGS01000138.1:0-509 GCA_002392325.1 Bacteroidales bacterium UBA3868 | reverse complement strand
AGCACCTACTCCGACTACAATTTCAGGGACCAACTGTGCCAGCACAAGCTCACCACCAACAAGAACGGGCGGTGTGAATATACTTTTACAGGGAAGGAAATTGGTCGCTTACGCGTTATAGTCAGCAAGAACGGTGAGGGAATAACTCTGCTTGAAAATCAATGGATGTCCAACGATAACACACTGAGTCGCGAGGAGTATCAGACATACCTTTTCACCGACCGATCCATATACAGACCCGGACAAACCGTATATTATAAAGGCATTGTTGTAAAAAATTCCGTAACAGGATATTACAATACCACCACCCAAGGAGTGGCCGCCAACGAAAGCGAACTCGTGATTTTGAAAGACGCCAACTGGCAAGATATTGAAAAGGTCTTTGTTACCACCAACGAATACGGTTCCTTCTCGGGCAGTTTCACGCTGCCTACATCGGGACTGAACGGAACTTTCCGCATCCAATGCAATCACGGATCGGCCTCTATTCAGGTGGAAGAGTACAAACG
>DGGS01000143.1:2632-4849 GCA_002392325.1 Bacteroidales bacterium UBA3868 | reverse complement strand
GCCGTTGGCTTTTCAACTCTAAACTTTCAACTCTAAACTATTTATTCTCGTAGCCGGGTTTCCCTAACAATCTGAACATATTGCGTTTGTACGCCTCCACGCCGGGTTGGTCGAACGGGTTGACTTTCAGCATATAACCGCTGATAGCGCAGCTCATTTCGAAGAAATAGATAAGTTCGCCCAAGTGGAACTCGTTAATCTCCGGAATGGTGATTTTGATGTTCGGAACTTTGCCATCCACATGGGCTTGGCAAGTGCCTTGCTGCGCAATATGGCAAATCTCATCAATGCTGCGATGTTGCAGGTAGTTCAATCCATCGGTGTTCTGCTCATCGAACGGGATGTTCACAAACTTGTGCGCGTGTTCCACGGTCAGCACAGTCTCAAACATCTGACGGGTTCCTTCCTGGATATACTGTCCCAGTGAGTGCAGATCGGTGGAGAAGATGGCGCCGGCAGGGAAAATGCCTTTGAGTTCCTTGCCTTCGCTTTCGCCGAAGAGCTGTTTGAACCACTCCACAAAATAGAAGAATTTCGGTTCGAAGGAGGCCATCAATTCCACCTTAAGTCCCTGGTTATAGAGCAGATAACGAAGCAGGGCATATTGCATGGCGGAATTGTTCACAAAATCCGTATGGTCGTAGAGTTCCTTGCGCATAGCTTTGGCGCCGTCGAGGAGTTTGCGGATGGAGAACCCGGCAATGGCGATCGGTAGCAGGCCCACGGGGGTGAGCACGGAGTATCGGCCGCCCACATCATCGGGGATCACAAAGGTAGGATAACCCTCTTGGGTAGCCAGCGACTTCAGAGCGCCTTTGGCACGGTCGGTGATGGCCACAATGCGGTCACGGGCGGCGTCAACGCCATATTTCTCCTCACAATGCTGTTTCAGGATACGGAATGCCAATGCGGGCTCCGTGGTCGTTCCCGACTTGGAAATCACCACCAACGAATAGTCTTTCTGGTCCAGCACATCGAGCAGGTCGTGGATGTAGTCCTCGCTCATGTTGTTGCCGGCATAGAGCACCGTGGGCGCATCTTCCTGCATCATTGGGCGGAAGCAGTGTTGCAGGGCCTCAATCACGGCGCGGGCACCCAGATAGGATCCGCCAATGCCGATCACCACAACCACTTTGGATTGGGCGGAGAGTTTGGCGGCACAATCCTCAATCTCACGAATTTCCTCTTCCGTGACATCTTCGGGCAGCGATAGCCATCCTAAAAAGTCGTTTCCTCTCCCACTCTTCTGAATGGTTTCCTGATAAGCGGCCAGAGCCAGATGTGCGTTAGCGTCAAGCTGTTCCTGCGGAACTGCGAACAAAGCGTCGTTGTATTCTAATTTCATATTGGTGATTGTTTTGATTATTATAAATTCTTTTCAAAGAAGATTGCAAAGATAAGAATTATTATACAAACCTTCATTCGGGGAAAAGAAATTTGTTGTACTTTTGCACTTAAAAAAATCCCGAATGACAAAAAAAGTGTTCTGTGTCGTTATGATGTTGCTGGCCATGCTTGTTGGGCAGGCGCAGCGGGTCACATTGTCGGGCACGGTGAAGGCCTCCGAGAGCGGCGAGTCGCTGATGGGCGCATACGTGATCCTGACCGACACGACCAATCCGCAGAACAAACAGGGATGCATCACCAATCAGGCGGGGTTCTACTCCATCTCGGTGCCGGCAGGCACCTACCGTCTGATGGTCAATTACATGTCGTACAAGAGCATACAGGAAACCTTTCTCATCACCAAAAGCATGGTCCGCAATTTCGAGATGGAACCGGAGGCCATTGCCGGTGAGGAGGTTGTGGTCACGGGCGAGAAGGTTGACCACAACATTGCCTCCGCCGATGTGGGGCGCATGGAGATGAAGATTGAGACCATCAAGGCCATCCCTGCGCTCATGGGCGAGGCCGACGTGATCAAGTCGGTGCAACTGCTGCCGGGCGTGCAGTCGGGCGGAGAGGGCAACAGCGGTTACTATGTGCGCGGGGGCGGCACCGACCAGAACCTCGTGCTGCTTGACGAGGCCACCGTTTATAACGCCGGACACCTCTTCGGCTTTTTCTCCATCTTCAACGCCGATGCCGTCAAGCATGTGGAACTCGTAAAATCTGGAATGCCAGCGTATTACGGAGGAAGAGCCGCTTCCATCCTCAGTGTTTATCAGAAAGAAGGCAATCTTAAAAAATATGAAGTGGAAGGCGGACTCGGACTCA
>DGGS01000143.1:0-2584 GCA_002392325.1 Bacteroidales bacterium UBA3868 | reverse complement strand
GGACTCATCTTCTCCCACCTCACCGTGCAGGGCCCAATCAAGAAAAACAAAGCTTCTTTCATCATCTCGGGGCGCCGCACATACGCCGACATACTCATCCAGCCGTTCCTCAAGGCAACCTCGCCGCTGAAAGGCATGGGATTTTACTTCTACGACCTCAACGCCAAATTCAATGTCATCATCAACGAAAAGCACCGTCTTTATTTCGGCGCCTATTATGGCAATGATGTTTACGGCTTTCAGTCCGCGTCAAAACAAACGATATGCAAATTCCGCTGGGGTAACGCCACCGCCTCCGCGCGATGGAACTACATCATCTCCGACAAATTGTTTTTAAACACCTCTGCCACATTCAGTTACTACGACTTCGGCACTGAAATGGGCATGGATGTATTCAATTTCAAGTTGAAATCCGGCATCCGCGACTATGGGTTGAAAAGTGAGCTCACCTGGCTCCCCACCCCGAAGCACAACATCCGGTTCGGTGTACACAATGTGCTCCATCAGTGCCTTCCAGGCCAATATGCCGTGCAGGCGGGCGAGGGTTTTGATTTCGCACTGCCCAAAGTGCAACCCTATTTAGCCAACGAACTGAGCATCTACGCCCACGACGAATGGGACATTGTGCGCCGCCTGAAACTCAATGTGGGACTTCGCTACACCAACTTCTGCCATATCGGGCCTTTCACCCGTTACATCTTGAACAACACGGGCAATGTGGTGGACTCCATCACTTACCGTCCCGGCGAACTCATCAACCAATACAACAAGGTGGAGCCGCGCCTGTCTATGCGCATCCTGCTTGATTCGGCCACCTCCATCAAGGCCTCCGCCACATTGAATTACCAGTTCCTGCATCAAATCTCCATCGCCAGCATCTCGCTGCCCACCGATGTTTGGATGCCCTGCACCGACCTGCTGAAACCCCAAACGGTGGTTCAAGTCTCCTTGGGCGTGTTCCGCAACTTTTATCATAACATGTTTGAGACTTACATCGACCTCTATTACAAGAAGATGTACCATCTCGCCGAATACAGGGACGGGCTCGATTTCGGCGCGTTCACTATCAATCCTGACCAGCTTTATGTTTATGGGCAGGGGTGGTCCGCCGGAGCCGAATTCTTCGTGAAGAAAACCCGCGGCCGTTTTACCGGCTTTATCGGCTACACTTTGGGCTACACCCGACGCCAGTTCGATGACCTCAACAACGGCAATCCCTTCTGGGCCAAATACGACCGTCGCCACGATGTCTCCATCAGCTTGAGTTATGAGATCCTGCGCAACAAACTGAGCGTTTCCGCCCTTTGGGTGTATCAAACCGGCAACACCATGACTATCCCCATCGGATACTACTTCTACATGGGTTCGTACATCACCGAATTCAGCGACCGCAACGGCTACCGGATGCCACCCTACCACCGCCTCGATTTGGCCGTCAACTGGACCATAAAGAAATCAAAACGATTCGAAACAGGCCTCAACTTCTCCATTTACAATGTTTATAACCGTAAAAACCCCTTCTTCATATTCCTCGAAACCCATACCGACATAGACCCCGAATCCACCAACTTCACCATCAACTCCAAGGCCTACCAAATGAGTTTGTTCCCGATAATTCCGTCGGTTATGTGGTGGTTTAAGTTTTAGTTTTTAAAGTTATTGTTTTATAGATTGTTTTCAGACATAAATCTTTCATCAATATGCAGCCACTCAAACATCATATCATCTATAGCGGTTATGTTTTAACCCTGTGCCTGTGGTTGTCCGCTTGTCTTTCGAGTTGCCAAAAAGAAATAGAGTTGGACTTGCCCGAATACGAGTCCAAAATGGTTATTGAGGGAAGCATTGAATTGGGTGAACCCGCCATGGTCATCCTCTCCAAAAGCATTTCCTACTTTGAGAACATCGACCTCAACTATCTGATGAACAATGTTTTCATTCGGGACGCAGAGGTTTATGTGACCGCTTCAACCGGAGAGACGGAACGACTGACCTTTAAATACTGTGAGGATTCGCCGATTTATTTCGCCTACTGCGGCAACAACATCCGAGGCAAGGAAAACACCCGTTACACCCTGACTGTGAAGTACAACGACAAAACCTACACAGCGGAAACCACCATTCCACACACTTTCGATCTGGATTCACTGTGGTTTTCCGTAGTCTCCGAGTTCATCAACGCCGACACCATGCGCACCATACGGGTGCAGCTGACGGACAATCCAGCCGAAGACAACTATTACGCTTTCTCCCTCAAGGTATCCTGCCCGAAATTCAAGGACCGCTTGTGGGTCAGCACTTTACCTATTGCTTTTGACGACAAAACCTTCAATGGGATCACCTTCAATTACGAATTGGAGCGATATGGGGTTTCCAGCATGTTCAATTTTCTCCAGTCGCAAGAGGAAACCGACGCGCAACGGCGGCTCACATTCCGACCGGGTGACACCGTATATGTGAAACACAGTCTTATGGATTACAACACCTACCGATTCATGATGACGGGCGGTTCAGAAGCTGTTATGGGGACCAACCCATTCACCAATCCCGCCCCTGTCATATCCAACATTCAAGGAGACAATGT
>DGGS01000208.1 GCA_002392325.1 Bacteroidales bacterium UBA3868 | reverse complement strand
AAGTGCACGATACCACATCCACTATAGTGACACTGACCGCCACAGGCGAATTGCTTTATCTGGATAATCCGGTTCAGTTTATGACCATCACCGATAGTGTGCCCTTTACCACCTCTTTGGTGTGGAATACACATTGCGAACATGTTAGGATAGCGCCTTATACGCTGATGTTTAAGGCGCAGGACAATGGTCCGCAGGTGGAGTTGGTCTCGTTTCGCACGCTGCATGTGCGCGTGGTGGCTCCGGCACCCGAGAATCTGCAGGCGCAGCCAGTGGCCAATAGCGTGCACCTGAAGTGGTCGCCCGACTCCTGCCCCAATGCCGTGGGCTATGATGTTTATCGTCGCGACGGCAGTAATCCTTTTGATCCGGAATACTGCGAAACCGGAATGCCCGCTGGCGCCGGTTATTACTGGATAGGCACGACCAACTCGTGGGATGACACCACTTTTGTGGATGACGGTTCCGAAGTGCCGCTCTATCATGCCCACGATTACTGTTATCGTGTGGTGGCCCGCTTCCCCGACGGCGCCGAAAGCTATGTGTCCGATGAAGTGTGTGTGCATATCATCGCCGACGCCCCGCTGATAATCAATGCCGATGTGGTGACTACTGATAGTGCGAACGGAACCCTGAAAGTGCGGTGGCTCGCTCCGCCGGAGATTGACTCCGTCGCTTTTCCGCCGCCATACCACTATAATCTGTACCGGTACTATGCCCAGGGAACAGATTCTGTTCTGCTGTTTTCCGCACCACTGCTTTCCACCTCGGACACAGCTGAATATCTGGATCATGATTTGAATACGCAGGATTCCGACTACACATACCGTGTTCAGTTCCGTACCGCGGATACACTGGTGGAAACTTCCGACCCTGCCACTTCCATCTTTATGCGGATTACCCCTGCCGACAAGCGACTGAACCTGTCTTGGTCGGTGCGGCAGCCCTGGAACAATGTGGAGTATGTCATCTACCGCTTGGATGAAGATTTGCATGTTTGGGATTCCATTGCCGCCACGACAGCCACCACATATACGGATGTTGGGTTGGACAATGAGAAGGAGTACTGCTATTTTGTGCAGGCAAAAGGTTATTATTGGCTTCCGGATACGATAGGTCCGTTGTATAATCGTTCGCAGCGAACATGTGCCTCGCCCATTGACAACGAACCCCCGCAATTGCCCGAATTGAGCATCACAACCGATTGCCATACGGTGCTTTACTCATGGCGGTTCGCTTCCGACTCGGCGGCGCGCGATGTGCACGCCTATTATCTCTATTACAAACCCACACTGGAAAGCGAGTTTGTGCAGGTGGTTGCCTTTAACAGTCAGGATAACTGCTGGGCCTATCCTTGTGAGTATGAGTTGGGCGGCATGGGTACGGTAGTGGGTTGCTTCGCCATGAAAGTGGCCGACTCCAACCATAATATATCCGCTCTTTCCGATACGGTATGCATCGATATCTACGATTGTCTGGAATATAATCTGCCCAATGTGTTTACACCAAACGGCGACGGCATCAATGATGTGTATGGCCCTATTCCGCCATATCAGGGTGTTACACGGGTGGAGATGGAGATCTTCAACCGTTGGGGCCGTCGCGTGTTCCGGACTTCCGATCCGGACATCCTTTGGGACGGTTCCGATGAAAGTACGCACCAACCTTGCTCCGAAGGTGTCTTCTATTACAGTTGCGAAGTCTATGTGCAAACCCTCACCGGAGAGTATTCCTATCCGCTCCACGGTTCTATTACCTTGATTCGATGAAAGGAGTAAAAGAGGAAAAGAGGAAAAGAGGAAAAGAGGGTGTTAGTTAATGCTTTGCTTGTTAACATTTTCATTCTCTTTTTTTCCCATCTTTTTCAAACGATTTGCGCAAGATGTTTTAAAAGCGGTTAGCATTATAGATACCTCAGAAAAATGTTCTTTTAAGGAATCTAATTCTGCATTAGGTATATAATGTAGTTCAACAGCAATTAGCAGTTGGCTATAAACTTCCATTAGGGATCCGTATGCTATTTCAATGAAATGTATTCTCTCTTTTAGTGAAACTCGCCCATTCCCTTCTGCTATATTTGATGGCACAGATATGATGGCTCGTCTAATCTGATCACAAAGAGCATATCTCTCAACCGATGGAAAATCCCGGAGTAATCCATAGACGGAAACGACCAATCTTTTAGCTGATTTCCAAACATCTAAACGTTCAAATGAAAAAAGTGTATTTTGCATAATGGTTATTTTTTTGCAAAAATATAAAAATATTTTAAGAAAGTAATAAAAAAGATTAAAAACAATTTCATTTTCCTCTCTCCTCTCTCCTCTCTTACTCTTTTCCTCTCTTTTCTCTTACCAATACAATATTTCCCCTGTCTCTTCGTTTAGTTCATAAACTTTTTAATAATCCGCTATTATGAAAAACAATAAAGTAACTGTTGCCGTAATTCTTGGCATTTGTTTCGTGTTGGCCGCTATTGCAGTCGGTATTTTCTATTACCAGTCGAAAAAACCTTCCAAAACTGTTTCAGTTGTTGGTTTGGCGGAAAAAGACTTTACATCCGATCTTATCGTATGGAATCTCAGGTACGATGTGTTGGACATGGACATGAAAACTTCCTATGCGCTCATTAAGAATCAAAACAAGATTGTGAAAGAGTTTTTAAGCAGCAAGGGTATCAAAACGGATGAGATTGATTTCAAAAACATCTCCACAAAGCCTAAGTACGATTCCCATTGGGAAAACGGACATTGGGTGGAGAGATTTGAAGGGTATGTTTCGGAGCAAAGCATTCGTGTGGAGTCGAAAGATGTGGACAAAATTGAGAAGATTATCCGTGAGATTTCCGAGCTTTACGATCAAAACATCAAGATTTCCAGTGATGATCCTGAATATTACTACACCAAACTTTCCGATTTGAAGTTGGAGATGCTGGCACAGGCCTCCAAGAATGCCCGCGAGCGTGCGCAGACGGTTACGGAGAATGCTGGCGGCAAACTGGGCGACCTGAAAACCGCCACCACTGGCGTTTTTCAAATCACAGCGCCCAATTCTTCCGAAGATAGTTATTCTTGGGGTGGTGCGTTCAACACTTCCTCCAAACAGAAGCATGTCAGTATCAACATGCGTCTTACCTATTATGTGAAATAGTCCCAAATAGTTTTTTTTAAGTGAGGGTTGAAAAGAATATTCTCTTTAACCCTCACTTTTTTTATTATAACAATATGATTATTAGTGTTTTATGTAAAAAAATCAACGGGGTGGGGTAAAATGAAATTTTTAGTATCTTTGTCGCGTTTTGAAAGGTGAAATTAATGAATTGTTTGCCGGTGCTTTGGTGTTCAAAGACTTCCGCTAAAGTCATCGCAAATAATTTGCAATACAAATCAGAAGTCTTAGTGATAATAATTATGAAGAAAGTATTAGTAGTATTTGCGGCGGTTGCTTTGTTGGCAACAGTTGGAACATCCTGCGGCAAGGGCTGTCATTGCTATGCCAAGACAGACATCTATCATGTGGCCCCTGTTTTTGAAGATGAAACCATGAGTAAGGCTGATTGTGATGCCAAACAAGCTGAGCTCAACGATGAATGGGGTGCTGACTTGTACAAGTGCAAATAGTCTTTAGATTTATTTTCTTAAAAAAGACGGCTGATATTTCAGCCGTCTTTTTTTGTCTGTGACAGCCTTGGGTGTTGTTGTCAACAAAAAAAATGGGGATGGTTTACAGCCATCCCCATTGGTTTTCTATGAAGTTGTGCGCTTAATTGTTCTTCACGCAGCGCACGCTGAATCCGTAGTACTTTGAGTTAGGATATACATACCACATTGAGCAGTTGCAGTCGGCCATATGGCAGGTGGCTTCGGCGTCGTTGGTGGTAGTGGCGGACCAGAAGTATGCGTTACCGAGCAGATTCTCGTATCTGTCTTTGTCGGCGTTGTATTGGCCGGCAGGTAACATGGTGAATCCGGTGCTGTTGTCCGCATTGTTGATCAACCAGTGGTCGGTGGCACGGAGAGCGCTTAGGTCGATGTTGCTGATGGCAGCGAAATCGTCATCGTCCGGAATATGCCAACCGGTAGGACATACACCTTGAACCGTGGTGGCTTTCGAAGGTCTTGCCACATCCATAGCGGAATACCAATCGTACAGCAGACCGTAAGTGTCCACATTCTCCGCTGCATTCGGGGCGGTGGCGGACTGATACTGGTAGTAAACCTGAACAGCGCGACCGTCAGTATAAGATGTGGTTCTCAAGTTGGCAGCCATCCAGCAAGTACCATTCAGTACCACGGTAGGATAGGAGTGGTTGTCACCATCTATCGGTGTGCCGCAGGAATTTTGAGTCACATGCAATGTTTGGGTGGTGGTGGCGGTATTGCCGCAATCATCGGTGGCGGTCCAGTTGATAGTGTAATCGCCAACAGCATTGTAGGTGGCTTGTGCGTCGTTGGAGACAGTCCAGTTGCAATCGCTTAAGAAGTGGTGTACCTCAGGATCGGCAAACACGGCGGTTACTTCGGTCTCGCCTTCATTGATGTTAGCGTATGCGTCACCGTGCGTGGTGATGGTGAACAAATAATCCGGAGTGGTCGGAGTGTTCACGATAACATCAACAGTTGCCTCGCTGGAGCAATGTGTAACGGTATTGGTGACAACCAATGTGTAGGTGCCGCTATGAGTACCGTCAGCGGCGGTTGTAACCGTCACATTCATTTCAGTGCCCTCGTAGTTGTTCGGACCAGACCAAGCGTAGGAATAATCTTCGCCGGTGGAAGAGCCCTCGCCACTCAAAGCGATGGTGGCATCGGCGCAATAGAATGAAGGTGTGCCGGGAACAAATGCGGCAGTGGCATCAGGCATGACGATTTCATCCGTGATGCTGACCGTTGTGGTCTGAGCACATTCAGAGTTCAAAGGACGGGCGTACAAGGTGTAGTCGCCAGCGGCAAGTGCGGTGAATTCGGTCTCAGTCTGCCAGTTCTGGTTGTCGATGGAGTACTCAAAATCACCAGCCGGTGAAGCGATGCTGATGGCACCGTTAGGTTGTGTCTCATCGCAACTGGTGTTGTTGGTGATGTTGGTTACAATCTCAGCAGGAGTCATGTGCAGTGTCAAGTGCAGCGTTACCACACTGTCACAATCGTACTGGCTGGTGAACACATGTGCATAGTCGTTTTCGCCTTCATCCGTGATGGTGGTGTCAGCTTCAGTCCAATAATAACTGTCGCAAGCCGTTGCATTGAATTCGGAAGTGAGGGTCGGGTTCACCGTGATGGTGAAGGTTTGCGGAACACCAACCACAACCATGTCGTTGTATGTGCAGGTCGGCGTTACTGTAACATTGGCCACAGCAGGTTCAGTGCCGTTATTGACAGCTTTGAAGGAAGCAATGCTGCCCTCTGTACCTGTCTCGGCCAAATCAATAGCTGCGTTGTCGTTGGCCCATTCGTATGTGAAGGATCCAATCGTAACCGGAGTGGAGAAGGTGATATCCTCAG
>DGGS01000123.1:1808-4862 GCA_002392325.1 Bacteroidales bacterium UBA3868 | reverse complement strand
ACCGGCTACGAGATTGAGGAGAAACTCATCTTGGCGGCCAAAAGACATAAGAACATTGAGATTATTGAGAACCGGATTGCGTTGGAAATCATCACCCAACACCATTTAGGTGTGGAAGTTACGCGCCGTTCACAGGATATAACCTGCTATGGCGCTTATATTTACAATCCGGAAACCAAGGAGGTGGATACTGTGCTGGCCAAGATTACGATGATGGCCACCGGCGGTCTGGGCATGGTGTATGAGCATACCACCAACCCGCTGGTCGCCACAGGCGACGGAGTGGCCATGGTGTATCGCGCTAAAGGCGCCGTGCGTGGCATGGAGTTCGTGCAGTTCCACCCCACATCCCTCTACAATCCCAAAGAGTCCCCGTCGTTCCTCATCACCGAGGCCATGCGTGGGGCAGGTGCCATCCTGAAGGACGCTAACGGCGCCACTTTTGTGGAGAAATACGATGAGCGCGGTTCGCTCGCACCTCGCGATATTGTAGCGCGCGCCATCGACTCCGAAATGAAACGCCAGGGCGTGGACCATGTCTATCTCGATGCGACCATTATTCCCCAAGAGGAGATTTTCGCCCATTTCCCGAATATTTACGCCAAATGTCTCAGCATCGGCATCGACATCACCAAGGAGATGATTCCCGTGGTGCCGGTGGCGCATTATTCCTGCGGTGGTATCCAAACCGACGAGTGGGGGGCAACCTCTATCCATAACCTGTTTGCCTCCGGAGAGTGCGCTTCTACCGGTTTACATGGTGCTAACCGTTTGGCATCCAATTCGTTGCTTGAGGCGTTGGTGTTTTCACACCGTGCCTGCATCAAAGCGATGCAAACTCTCCCTGGCATCCAATTTTGCCACGAGGTGCCCGATTGGAACAGTGATGGCACTGTGCTTAACGAGGAAATGGTGCTCATTACGCAGTCGCGTAAGGAACTGCAGACCATCATGAGCAGTTATGTCGGCATTGTGCGCTCCGATCTCCGTTTGCAGCGCGCGTTCGACCGGTTGGATATCCTCTATCGTGAGACCGAGGATTTGTACAAGAAGTCCATCCTCTTCCCAGAAATATGTGAGTTGAGGAATATGATTAATGTCGGATACCTCATCATCCGTCATGCTATGGCCCGTAAGGAGAGTAGGGGATTGCATTACTCGTTGGACTATCCGCCCCATCAAAATCAGAAAAATTAATCCGAAGCAATATGAGAAATTTCGAAATCCACACGTTAGGTTGTAAGTTGAATTTCAGCGAGTCCGCCGCCATCGCCGCCAAATTGGTGGAGAACGGCTGGAACCAGGGTGGCATTCCTGAAGTCATCATTATCAACAGTTGCGCCGTGACCAGTTCTGCGGAGAAGAAAACCCGCAACCTGGCATCCAAACTGCACCGCGACAACCCGCTGGCCTCCCTTATCGTGGTGGGTTGCTACAGTGCTCTCAAACCCGAACTGCTGGAACGCTGGTCTGGCGTGATCAAGGTGTTCGGCAGTCAGAACAAGATGGATGTGGTCGATTACCTGATGCAGCGCGATATCCAGCCTACACCCAACTATTTTGACGCGTATTCCATTCACGACCGCACGCGTTCGTTCCTGAAGATTCAGGATGGCTGCAATGTGCATTGCACCTATTGCACGGTGTGGATTGCCCGTGGAAAGAGCCGCAGTGACACTATCGAGAATGTGTTGAACAACATCAAGAAGCTGCACGAGGAAGGCGTTCATGAGGTGAACCTCACGGGTGTCAATGTGGGTGATTTCGGCCGTGGCACGGATGAGAACCTTTTCAAATTGCTGAAAGCCATCGTGAAGCAGAATCTGATGGAGCGTGTGCGCATCTCTTCTGTGGAACCCGATCTGCTTACGGATGATATCATAAAATTGGTGGCCAAGAACCCCATGCTGATGCCGCATTTCCACATTCCGTTGCAATCCGGTTGCGACCGCATTCTGGGACTTATGCGCCGTCGCTACAAGACGGAGGATTATGCCGCCAAGGTGAACCTCATCAAGAAACTGATGCCGGACGCTTGTGTGGCTTGCGATGTGATTACCGGTTTCCCGGGCGAGACGGATGAGGATTTCGAAGAGACCTACAAATTCCTGGAATCGCTGCCAATCAGCTATATGCATGTGTTCACCTATTCGCGCCGTCCGCGCACTTCGGCCAACATGATGGAAGACCAGGTGCCGGAGGATGTCAAGAGCGAGCGCACCGACCGTCTGCTGGAGTTGTCACACGCCAAGAAAACGGCGTTCTACCAGCAGTGCGAGGGACAAGAGCGTCCCGTGCTGGTGGAGGCGGAACTGGTGGAGGACCATCTTTGCGGTTTCACGGATAATTACATTCGCGTCTCCATCCCTTATGACGAAAGTCTGATTAACACGATACAAAAGGTTACCATTGAGCAATGCCGCACCATATTATAAGACTACGGAACGGTCTGCGGCTGATTCACAAGGAGACGGATTCCCCAATCTCTCATTTTGGTGTGCTTGTGAATGCCGGCACGCGCGACGAGTCGGCCAAACAGATGGGATTGGCGCATTTTGTGGAGCATACCATATTCAAAGGCACTGAACGACGCAACGCTTACCATGTCATCAGCCGGATGGAGGCAGTGGGCGGCGATTTAAATGCCAGCACATCCAAGGAGGAGACCTATTTTCATGCCTCATTTCTTTCCAAAGAGTATCCCCGTGCTGTAGAACTGCTCGCCGACATTTTTTTCCATGCCAAATTTCCAGAAAAAGAACTGGAAAAAGAGAAAACGGTAGTGTTGGAGGAGATTAACTATTATCAGGATTCTCCTGCGGAGTTGATTTTCGATGACTTTGAGGACCTGTTGTTTGCCGGCCATCCGTTAGGGAAAAATATTTTGGGCACGAAGCAGAGCGTGAAAAAGATGACGCGTCAGGGTATTCTGGATTTCATTGCGCAGAACTATACGCTGGACAATATTGTGCTGGCTTCGGTGGGCAACATCTCCGAAAAGCGTCTGGTGCGACTCTGTGAATCCTACTTCGGCGGTTATGAGGTGCCCAATCA
>DGGS01000123.1:0-1759 GCA_002392325.1 Bacteroidales bacterium UBA3868 | reverse complement strand
TGAGGTGCCCAATCACGAGCGGTTGCGCACGCCGTTCACCACCTATACACCCACCGTTAAAACAGTCCGCAAAAACACCTCGCAAACCAATGTGATGATGGGCAATCTGGCGTATTCGGTCAAGGAGGACAAACGAGCGCCTTTCTTGCTGATGACCAATGTTTTAGGCGGTCAGGGCATGAACACGCGCCTCAATATGAGCGTGCGCGAGAAAAAAGGCCTTGCCTATACCATAGAAGCCAACTACACGCCATTTTCCGATATCGGATTCTTCTCCATCTATTTTGGCTGCGATCCGCATAATCGGGATTGCTGTATTGATTTGATATATAATGAAATGGAGAAACTGCGCAAGCGGAAACTCGGCACCATGCAGTTGTATTACGCCAAGCAGCAGTTCATCGGCCAACTCAACCTGTCGTATGAGGCGAAACTGAACGAGATGCTCTCCATCGGCCATGTCGCACTGTTTTTCGAAGAAGTGGACACGATCGAGGAGAGTCTCGCCGAAATCTGTGATATCTCCGCTGATGAAATCCTTGAAGTGGCCAACGAAATCCTCCTACCCGACAAATTCTCTATGCTAACCTTCGAATAAGTTCAAAGTTCATCGTTCATAGCTCACCAAAAATGTTATCCATCTACTCCAAGAATCTAGAAAATGCAGTCAATGAGATCGCCAAACTGCCTGGCATAGGAAAGCGTACAGCCTTGCGTCTGGCATTGCATTTGATGAAGTCCGAGAAAGACGATGTGTTCTTGCTGACTGACCGTATCAACAAGTTGAAGACGGACGTGTTCTATTGTCACAAGTGCTATAACATCTCCGACAGTGAGATCTGCGACATTTGTGCCAATCCCAAGCGTGATGCTTCCACTATTTGTGTGGTACAGGATATCCGCGATGTGATTGCCATTGAGAACACGAACCAGTTTACGGGCGTGTATCATGTGCTTGGCGGGGTTATTTCGCCTATGGATGGCATTGGGGTCAACCAGTTGCGATTGCAGGAACTGTTTGACAGAGTAGGGCAGGAGCAGGTGAAGGAACTGATATTGGCGCTGCCGGCCACCGTAGAGGGCGACACCACGAATTTTTACATCTACAAGAATGTGAAGGACAAGGTAGGGCAAGTGACCACTATAGCGCGTGGCATCGGCGTAGGCGAGGAACTGGAGTACGCCGACGAGGTCACGCTGGGCCGGTCATTGCTGGCCCGCACCGATTTTGACAACGCGTATAAGAAAAAATAGTCGAATAAGGCCCTGCGGTTATATGGTCGCCTTTTTCATGTCTTTGGGCTTCATAGTTCCGAATGGATGCTTTTTTAGGTCTGGATTGTAGTATAACTCATCGATTTGCAGTTGTTTATGCCCAAAAACCATTTCTTCCAAGAATTGGTCGATGAGTTTGAATTCGGTTTTGAAGTACCCTGCTACCTCGTGTCCCATGCCTTCATAACGGCGGATGTGATAGGGATAGTTGTTCTTTTCAAAGGTTTTCACAATAGAATTACTTCCATAGAATCCCATGTTGAAAAATTTGATTTTCTTGTAAGGTACAAGATTGTCTTCAGTACCGTGGCAGAGCAGGGTGGGCGCGGGCGCGTGCACGCGGTATTTGAGTTTGCCTTTTGCGGAATAAACTGCTCCGGAGAAAGGAATCACACCGGCATAGCGGAATGTGTCGGGCAGCATTTCTGCTCCATGGATACGGTTGCCCAAGAAATAGTCGGCCTCCAGCACGGTTATGGCTCCG
>DGGS01000026.1:22500-23181 GCA_002392325.1 Bacteroidales bacterium UBA3868 | reverse complement strand
CACCTCAAAGAAACCCATGAAAGCCAGTTCCTTATAATGTTTTACGATATCGCCGCCCGCCTGCTCCATAAGGTCGCCGCCCCAACAACGGAAATCCGCCTGCGGGTCGCGTTCCTTGAGCGCCTTCATAAGGTTGGACGCATGAAGATCACCGGACGCCTCGCCTGCTATGATGTAATACTTCATGTTAAGACAGCAAGCGTTTCACTATGTCGGACACCATCTTGTTGTCGGCCTTACCGGCAAACAACTTCGTGGCCTGCCCCATCACCTTGCCCATATCTTTCATGCCAGCGAATCCATTATCGGCAATGATCTGTTTCAGAGAAGCTTCCACCTCTTCCTCGGATAGCATCTTCGGCAGATAGGCGGAAATGATGTCCAATTGGAATTTCTCCTCTTGATATAAATCATCGCGGTTCTGCTGCTTATACATTTCGGCGGAATCCTGACGCTGCTTCACCAACTGTTTCAAAATCTTGATTTCACCCTCTTCGCTAATCTCATCCGCAGCGCCTTTCTGGGTTTTCGCCAATAAAATGGCGGACTTGATGGCTCTCAGAGCATTGAGTTTATCTTTTTCCTTGGCTAGCATGGCAGCCTTGATGTCTTCATTGATTCTTTGTTCCAAATTCATAGTTTCGGGGTTTTATTGTGGGTGCAAAGATACAAAAAAGAGTT
>DGGS01000026.1:0-22443 GCA_002392325.1 Bacteroidales bacterium UBA3868 | reverse complement strand
GACTGGAGACTGGAGACTGGAGACTGGAGACTTGAGACTTGAGACTTAAGACTGGAGATTTAAGACTGGGGGATTTAAGGCTGGAGATTTAAGATTTAAGACTGGGGACCGATATTAAAAAAGCATTACTTTTGCAACGATTTTCCAGATTATGACCAACAATGTGAGAAACAGAGTCCTCGTTGCTGCCGGTATTATGCTGATACTGGTGGTTTGCCTGTTCACTTTCGGCAATCGCACGAAAGTGGTCGAAGGGATCAAGAAACAGACAGCCACGCTGATGAAGCGGGAGTTCATCCCTGACCAGCATGTGAACATGGAGGAGACGATAGCGTTCGCGAAAGCCGACTCCGTACACGAGCAATTCCGCAAGCATTTCCGGATGCACTACCAGACCATCGGCACAGCCACTTTCGCCGACAGCAGCCGCATTATCCTCATTTCAGAACCTGCCCCATTCTTTGAAACAGACAGTTTGGAAAAGATCTGCGAAAAGTTCACGCACGAAACCGTGCGCAAGCAGGTCCATATCGGCTACGACGGCCGGATGACGGACATCATGATGCTTTTGGGGAATGCAACCACGGAAAACCTCAACAATCTGGTAACAAAAATCTCCAAGCATCTCTATCTTTCCGACTACAAACCCAACGCCATTAATCTGCAAAAAGAGCTTAAGCGTTCCTATTTCACTCGTGAAAATCTGGATTACCAAATCTCTTTGGCCGAATTTGACGATTGGTTTTTCCAAGCGGCGGAAGAATTTATCGATGAGAAAGACACCTCCAAAACATTGACTATCAGCAGAATGTTTGAGCAAAAACGCAAAGGGGTGTTTTTCAGCAAAGCACCGGGATTAGTGGCCTGGTGTATCCGTCGCGACAGTGACCTGATCAACCAGGCGGGTGACATCCGGCGGTTCGCGCTGGATGCGGACTTGATTTTGGGTGCCTTGCGCGATTCGTCCACACTTGTCATCATTGGGCGCGAGCGCGAGCAACCGCTGGAGGTGCTGCCTCCGTTGCGTGTGGAAACCGTACTGCTTATTGCCAGCATCAGCGCCAAGGAACTCTCGCAGAGTTTGGACATCAACGACTGTCTGGCAGGCAAGATGCCCGACGGCCGCGACTGGTGCCCTACCTACCTCAGCCGCGAACTGGAGAACACCGAGCTTGGGCATCTGCTCACCATCACGGATGTGTTGTTAAAGGACTGGTCGGAAAGCGGCACCATCCAAGAGGCATCCTACCACTACCCTTCTCCCGGCTATTTTCCTTTCGACCGTCCGCTGTTTCAGAAACTGGGAATCAACCAGCTGGTTTACAACTGGAACACCGCCAATACCATGTACGCCATTGATCTGCCGGAGCACACCATCTACACGCTGAACCGAACCGGGGCGCTGCCAGTGTCGTACTTCAACTCTCAGGAGAGCCACCAGAGCATCGGCAGCAGTTACGAGCGGCAAGCGGGCAATTATTTCGCCAACTGCGGCAACACCGACATCGCCCGTGTGGTGCAATATACTGCTCTATACCAATTATTTATGGACAATGGCATACACTATAAAGGCAAGTTGCTGCACAACGCCTTCCCGTCCAACAAACCCTATTTGCTGGCCAAGCCCTGCAAAGACCTGCTCAACATTCTCAAAAACATGGATGACAGTCAACTTCAGCAATTAGCAGACACGCTGTCGCGCATCCATTTCGACGCCTACGGGCGCAATCAGGTGAACAAACAGATGCGGGAGAACGAAGACCGGTACAACTTTTCTTATACGGAAGAGAATCAGCGAGACATCTACCAAGATGTAAACAGGAGGCAAAAACAAATGATCATCGGGGAGTTACAGGGGGTGAGAACCATGCTGAATGGACTATCGGAAGAGAATTTCGGCAAATTGGCCCGTTATCTCTCCTACCCTCGCGGCACGACCATCAACAGTCAGGAGAGTTACAACCGAATGTTGCAGGCACACAAGGTGAACAACTTGCTGCGCACCATTGGAAAGAACAACCTCAAGCTCATCGGGGTGGACTTAGCCAAAATCAAGGACTACTATGTCGGCAACCTGAGCAAGAGCGGCGGGCGTTATCTGAAAACCCCGTCGGTCATCATAACCTACAACGACATGGTAACCACAGGCGGGCACAATATCTCCTCACGCATCAGCCGAGTGGGCAGCACCACGAACTACAAGTCAGCCGGTTCCGGTGGAGGCACACCTCGCACATATCCCGCACCGACAGCCAAACCTACCACCTCGCAGCCAGTGAGCGGAAAACCTACAACTACGCCCGGAGCCACAAAACCCGCAACCGCGCCAAGACCAAGCACAACTTCCGGAAGCAAGAGCGCCACAACCAGCAGACCCGCTTCCGGACAATCCCGAACGGTTCCCAGTTCCGGAAGCGTCCGTTCCCGTAGCACCGTAGTATCAAGCGCGGCGCGAAGCTCAAGAGGGTTCTAGACAAAAAAAAGAGGTTCCTCGATTGAGGAACCTCTTTAGTTTCAAGTTTAAGGTTTAAAGAATACCTAAAACTAACAGTCCATGACCTACTCCTTCACTACGCGTTTGGTCACCATGCCATTATCTGTCATGATGCGCGTGAAGTAAACACCTGATGCGTTGGCGGACAGATCGATGACAACACTGAAGTCATCCACCTTGACAGACTTGATCAGTTTGCCATACACATCGTAAACCTCAACACTTTGGATTCTGAATTCTGTATTTTGAATTCTGATTTCACCTGTAGTCGGGTTCGGATAGAGTGTAGTGCTCATCTCATAATCGTTAACACCAACATTCGTGGTGGTGAATTGAACGACAGGTGTGTAGTCACTGGTGTTATTGTCACCACAAACCGCAGCCAGACGCACATCGTATTGGGTGATCTGATTGAGGTTCGTCAAAGTGTAGGTCGGTGAGGTGATATTATTCACTGTAGTCCATGTGTTAGCACTGGTCTTCTTATAATCGATAGTCCAGTATTGCACATTGGCATTCGGAGTCCATGTAAGCGTGGCCGTAGTATTATCCACATTGGCAACGGTCAAGCCCTGAGGTACCTCACAAGGTTGAACTATAGGGCCAGAACCTGCAACATTAACGGCAATATCATCAATACAACAGTTATACCAACTCCCAGTAACATTCCAATGGAAACAGATATTACCATTGGCAGGGACAGACGGATACGAACTGAAGTCCACCGTAATGGAATCCATTGGAACTTCATCACCATCAATAGAGGTAACTGTTTCCAACATAACGAAAGTGTTTGCTGGATCAGCCAAATTGGTCACATATCCAACAGATAGCGTACCATAACTCGTGCTTTCCATGGCATAATAGAAACCTATCTGCAATGTATTGAGAGGCTGTGTGAAAGTGGGCAACATGGCATACGCGTCCGTACCATTCCCTGTTGTTCCGGCGGTGAAGACAAGAGAATTGTTACCGCTATGAGTATAATGGTAAGAACCACTACCCGACACATGCGGATGACCGTATGTTGTATTGGTACCATAATTCGTCCAGCACAATGGAACAGGACCATTATTATCAGAATATGTGGTTCCAGCATAAGACTCAAAATCCTCTGTATAAGGCACATTCGTTACATCGCATTCGGTTGTTCCCACACATGCGTTGCTCCAGTTGCTCATGTCCGTTGCGGAACATACGGAACGGACATAGAACTCATAGTTGGATGATGATTGAAGTCCTGTAACCGTCATCGGATTTGAGGTGGCCTGTACCGTGGTACCACTGCCCAAAGTGAAACCGGGAGCACCATATTCGATTTCCCAGCTATTGGCGGAACCAATTTCGTTCCAACTTAAAGTTATGCTGGAATTCGTAACGGCATCCACATGCAATCCATTCGGACGAGGGCAGGAAGGTATCTCTTCCAGATAAATATTATCCACATAACCCGTATTATAACTCACATTTGTAGGCGTGTGTCTGGGTGCCTTAAGGGCAATGAAGTTGCCAGATCCAGTGTAATTTGTAAAGTACACGGTGTATTCAGAATAGGTGGCATTAGGTTGGACAATCGTATCCACTGCCACAAAAGTGCTCGCATCTTGCGGATTCGTCATCACACCCACAAAGAGAGTGAAGTCCGCGTATGAGGTGCTGCCCTTTCTCACATCTATCGTAAGTTGAAGCGTATTGATCGGATAGAGTGTCTGATCAACCGGAGGAAGAATAGCATATTCATCACCATAGTTATAAGATGTTGTTGTACCTGAATAGAAACGCATAGCGTTAGGCGCAGAGGACGCATAATTGGTACTGGAACTATAATAAATGATGGGATAACCGGCATAGCTGCTATACGAACCGGACAGGTTATTCCAACAATTAGGCAGGTTGCTTGTGGACGCTGATGTGCTAGTATAGGCCGTATAGGAGTCAAAATTCTCCGTAAACGGCAGTGTGGTCAACAGGTCACAACTGGTTGTCACAACAAGAGGATTAGACCAAGTGCTTTGGTCACCCATACCGCAATCCGCCATCACATAAATCTCGTAGGATGTGTTAGCCGTGAGGTTGGGAAGCGTGATGGAGTTCGTGTTGGCTTGCAGGATGGTTCCCGCATAGGTTCCTGGCGTGAATCCCGGAGTGCCATACTCAACAGTCCATGAGGAAGCAGCTCCAGAGCTATAATCTGTCCATGACAAATCGATGGTATTGCTGGTGATTCCCGTAACCGTAAGGTCGTTTGGACGCGGACAGCTGGGTATCACATCAACCACAATATTATCCACATAACCCGTATTATATGCCACATTATTCTGTGTGTTTTTCGGTGCGCAAAGGGCTATGAAATTACCCGTGCCCGTATAGTTGGAGAAATACACGGTGTATTCATCGTAAGTGGCATCGGGCCTGACAATCGTATCTACCGGCACAAAAGTGTTTGCATCGGACGGATTGCTCATCACACCCACAATGAGGGTAAAGTCGGTGTATGAGGTGCTGCCCTTTCTCACATCCATCGTAAGTTGAAGTGTATTGATCGGATACATCATTACGTCAATAGGAGGCAAAATTGCATATTCATCCCCATATGCATAAGACGTTGTGGTCCCTGTGTAGAAACGCATTGAATTACTGCCGGAAGCGGCAGATGAACTGCTGTTGTAGATAATCGGATAACCGGCATAACTGCTATACGAACCGGAAATATTGTTCCAGCAGGACGGCAAATTGTTGGTGGTTCCGGATGTGGAGCCCGTATGGCTATCGAAGTTCTCAACAAACGGCAGACTATCCATCGCAGCACATGTTGTAGTGAAGTAAGTTATGGAGTAGTCACTATATCCGGAACCGGCACAAACAGCACGCAAATATGCATCATACGAGGTGTTTGAGTTCAAACCCGTAACAGTATATGAGGTGTCATAAAGCGTAATTGGAGTAACATTTTCCAAAGTGGATCCTGTAGGCACAACATACAACTCCCATTCGTTTTCGTTTCCGGCATTCCAAGTGAGGGAAACAGAGGTCTCATCCAGAGAACTAACCATAAAGCCATTCGGTTCAAGACAGTTGGGAAGGGTATTGATGCTGAGATTGTCAATCATGGAATAGGTGTTGTTATTATGATACATACACATGAATGCGATATAAGTACCCGTTCCGGTATAGGAAGAAAAGTCAACATGGGTGTCGGTCCAAGTATCGGTGGTAGATACCGTAATCGTATCCACGGGAACAAAGGTCGTGCTATCGGTGATATCGCTAATCACACCCACAATCACCTCGTCATTGCTATTGTGTCTTTTGTATTTGAATTTGGCACGCAATGTGTTGATTGGAATAGAAGGATCAAACGAAGGTGTAACAGCCATCGTGTAGGTTCCGGATGTGGCCGTATAGAAGTAGAGATAACCCACAGAACCGTCAGCACCGGCAGTACCTCCCCAATTATTGCCACTCACATAAGGCAAAGTGGTGGATAATGTATAGGTTCTGAATTTTTTCCAACAAGGTATCCAAACACCCGAACCGATGCCATAAGAATCAAAATTATCCACGAAAGGCAAAGCGGTGATAGCATCGCAGGCGGTTCTGAAGGTGTACATTTCCCATCGGCTGTTATCACCAGGAGCACAGTTCGCACGCACAAAAATGTCATACGATGTGTTGGCAACAAGGCCTGTGAGAGGAGCCACTGCCGTATAAACCGTATTGGAGAGCTCGTTTTCGGGATTCGTCACCGTGTTAGCGGGTGCAACCACATATTCCCATTCGCTTTCTGTACCGCCTGGCGTCCAAAGGATATCTGCAGACACACCCGTAAGCGTGGTGCCATCCACATGGATGTTGGTAACATGCTGACAGGTAGGAATCGCATCAATATTAATGTCATCAATATACATGTAATTCGTGGTATCACTCGGCAATCTGAATGCAATGTAATGGCCGTCGCCCGTATAAGAGGCGGTGGTCACCTCGAAGAGTTCCCAAACGCTGGTCGCAGACGGCGAGAACTGGCCAATCTGGACGAATGTGCTCGGATCTTCCGGGTTGCTCATCACACCCACCTGGATGTAATAAGTGGACGAGGTCTTATAGGCCCAGAAGGATACTTCCAAGTTGTTCATCATGACATTGTCATCGAAACGAGGCGTAATCAAATAGGAATAGTAGGAGGAACCAGCATAGAAATACACACTATAGGTGCCATTGTGGTGCTGGCTGCTAGAGGTATAGGGATAATGGGTTGAAGTATAGTTGGAATTGGTTGACCAGCAGGTGATCATATTGCCAGAACCGCTGCCTGGTGCAGACTCAAAACCTTCCATCAGAGGAATGTTGACATAACCGCATTCGGTACGTTCATGAATCTTTACCCAATCGCTGTAATCACTACCGCAATTGGAGCGGATGCGGATATAATACACAGTGTTCGCATTCAGGTTGTCCAATGTGTAAGGTGCGCTCGACAGAGATCCCAGAGACACCCAAGTGGTGTCATCCGTGCTGTATTCCAAATCCCAGGAACTTTCCATATAACCGGGAGCCCAATCTATGGTAATACTCTCGTCCGTCTTGCTGGCAATATAAAGATTCGGTCTGACACAAGTGGACAGACTGTCACAATCTCCGCCAAATTTCACATTGTTACGGACAGCCAAGGCACCTCCGTTAGTCGTTGTAGGCGCACTCGTGATGCTATACGCAGTGCCATCATTGTAGGTGTATTTAGTCGCTCCTGTACCAGCCGGGGCGTTGTGCACTCGCCAACTGTTTCCAGAGGAATAGCTGGAGTTTGAATCTATTACGATAACCGCTAAATTATCAACACCGTTATATACAAACGGCGTGGAGAAATTGAATGTATTCCATGAATCAGCGACCAGAGTCTGCGGACCGGAATACACCAATTGCGCATTCGTTGTGGGCAACCAATCTGACGAAGTGGTAGCCGTTGTGTGCATCAGATAAATCTTGTAATTGCGTTGCTGGGCCAGATTCACCATATAGAATGAAATGGAATTAAAAGTATTGGCACCACCCAACTCGCTAGCCGTGAAAATCTGCTGGGAATAACCGTGTTTGTAAAAACTATAGGACGGAATGGAGGTGCTGGTGTTCGTGCCGTCACCTATATTCATATCACCACCTGAAAGACAGCCCGTACTGAATGTTCTGGTCAATGTATCCGCAGAACTGAGGTCGCAGTTGGAATACACGCGCACATCGTATGAGGTCTGCGGGTTGAGGAACGGAATCATGTAGCTTGTTCCATTCACGACTTCAGGAGTCCACATGTCCATTCCCGCTTCAGAATACTCCACCGTATAGTTCGTTGCGCCCACAAGAGCAGGAGACCATGAAACCAGCGCGGAGGTTCCCGCAACCTGACTAATTGTCAGATTAGAGGGAGGTGTGCACAACGGATCTGTTGTGAAGGATTGGGGTTGTGTCCATGAGCTGTAGTCTCCACCACCACAATCCGCACGCACATAAAGGTCGTACCGAGTGTTATCGTCAAGATTGCCCACGGTGTATGGATGCGTTGTGGCATACTCGGCAAGGCCGGAGGTGACGGGAGTACCCGCAGGCACAACCACAATCTCCCATGCCGGCTCGTAATCGCCCGGGGTCCAATCCACATCCACACTGGTGGCGGTAATGTTGGAGAGCGTCACACCTGTCGGTTTCAGACAAGATGGGATGGGTTCCAGCACGAGGTTGTCCACATAACCCGTATTGTAACTAACATTTGATGATGTGACTTTCGGCGCACAAAGGGCAACATATTCACCCAATCCAGTATAATTATTAAACATTACGGTAAATTCCTCATAACTTGTTGAGGATTTGACAATAGTATCAACCGGCACAAAAGTTGTCGGGTCGGTTGGATCACTCATCACACCCACAAAAAGCGTGAAATCAGTGTACGATGTGCTGTTCTTTCTCACATCCATCGTAATCTGAAGCGTATTAATCGGATAATATGTGACATCAACACGAGGTAATATGGCATACTCATCACCATAACTATATGATGTGGTGGTTGATGTATAGAAACGCATGGCATTGCTGCCGGAGGCCGCATAAGTACTGCTGCTGTATATAATCGGGTAGCCAGCGTAACTGCTGTAGGCACCCGATAAATGATGCCAACAATGTGGTAGGTTGTTAACTGAAACGGATGTACTTGAAGCACCCGGCCAACTGTCAAAGTTTTCAAACAAGGGCAATGTAGTCAACGCTTCGCAAAGCGTGTTAAAACTCACGGTTCTCCACCAACTAACATCACCAGCACCGCAATTGGCACGCACATAAAAGTAATACTTCGTGGAACTGTTCAGATTCGACGCACTGTAAGAAGTATCATAAACATAATCGGTGGGAATCGTGTTAGAATCGGGAATATCAGTCGCAGAAGTAGTCAAATAAACATCCCAACTGGTTTCGGATCCATTAGGAGACCACAACAATGTAGCGGAATGGGCATCTACAGTATCGACAACAGGAGAACCCGTTGCCGGACAAGTAAGTTGAGCTGGAGTAATTTCAAGACGGACATTAGCCCTATTTGCACTGGTGTACTTGTTGCCGGAATAAGAGCCTAAATTATAGGGATCGGGATTGGCAGAGTCACTATGATAGGAAAGAACCGCATTGGTTGTAGAGGTATAGGCGAAATAGCGGGATGAATAACCGCTTGTAAACTCATGCATGGCAATCATGAGATTGCTTATGCCATCATAATAGAAAGGGACATCTAATGTAATAGACACCCAACCGGAATCATTGGGAATAACAAAGGTTCCCGAGTACACAAGATCAGACTGGGTCACAGATTCATAATCCGCATCAGACGAGAACGTTGTTCTGTTTACATTTTTCATAAACAGCTCAATATTATTCGTCTGGGAACCACCATGATCGTAATAAAAGCTGACTTCCGTTATGTAGCCAGCAACACTAATTTCATTGGCATAGTATAACTGCTCAACAAAAGAATACCCCCAAAGAGAGTTAAACGGGGTGACATACCCAGTGGATGTTCCCGTACCAATTGTAATGGTTTGTTGTGCCTGCAATGTACCTGATAGGCCAAAGGAAACAAGCATCAGAAGGAATAATACTTTTTTCATAATAATAAGATTTAGTTTATACTATATTGAAAATATATCTGATTATTAGTTCTATTTATCCTTTATCCATTTCTTGAGACCATACAAATTAGCAGCGTTATAAGATACGACCAACTGCTGGTGGCAACATGCACGAAAGACAGCAACAAAAATAAAAAATTATTTTCCTTTTCACAAGCTTATGTTCATAAAAAATTATAAAAAAACACCAATATGGAAGTTGACCTAACATGACGTTCTGTTGATCGGAATAACGCCGTTTACTATGTTCAAGGCGGAATGGTGTTCGTGTCGAAAGAATACTTGAAGAAAGATAGGCATCACACCATTCCGCAAGTCGCATTAGCGTTGAGCGGAAGCTACACCATAGCTGGGGCAAGACCCATAATTACAAAAAAAAATGACCGCGATTGCGGTCATTATAAATAGTTATAGTATATAATATGTTAGCCTCTGAATACCTTGTCAAGGTCCACACCACGAACTTGTGCCACCGTATAGGCATCGCGCATTTTGGAAAGGGCATCAAAAGTAGCCTTCACAACGCTGTGTGGGTTAGAGGAACCTTTGGACTTTGCCAACACGTTCTTAACGCCAACGCTTTCCAACACGGCACGCATAGCACCACCGGCGATAACACCAGTACCGGGGGCGGCAGGTTTCATAAAGACAGTGGCTCCACTGTACTTGCCTTCCTGAGCGTGAGGGATCGTACCTTTCAGCACAGGCACTTGAATCAGGTTCTTTTTCGCATCTTCCGTACCTTTAGAGATGGCTGTGGAAACTTCGCGAGCCTTACCAAGGCCGTAGCCCACGATACCATTCTCATTACCGACTACCATGATAGCGGCGAAACTGAAGATTCGACCACCCTTGGTCACTTTGGTCACACGATTAACTGCCACCATTCTTTCTTTGAGTTCGATGTCAGTTGCTTTTACTTTCTTAATATTTAAGTTAGCCATACGTCTTGATTTTAAAATTTAAGACCACCTTCTCTGGCTGCTTCAGCCAAAGATTTGATTCTACCATGATACAAATAACCGTTACGGTCGAAAACAACCTCGTTGATACCGGCAGCGATAGCACGTTGGGCAATTTCCTTGCCTACTAAAGCGGACTTCTCGCATTTGGTGATTTTTTGTTCTGCAATGTTCGGCAGTTTGGAGGATGCGGAAACCAAGGTTACCCCTGCCACATCGTCAATCAGCTGAACATAGATGTCGCGGTTACTTCTGAACACGGACAATCTGGGGCGATTAGGAGTACCGCTAACGATTTTACGCACGCGGTTTTTAATCCTTTTTCTTCTATATTCTTTTCTATTGTATGCCATAATAACAAATTTACACGATTATTTTTCTGCTGATTTACCAGCTTTCTTTCTAACAAATTCGCCTTCGAAGCGGATACCTTTGCCTTTATACGGTTCAGGTTTACGATAGGAACGGATTTTCTTGGCCACCAAACCGAGGAGTTGTTTGTCAATGCTCTTCAGGATGATGATAGGGCTCTTACCTTTCTCATTGATGGTCTCCACAGAAATTTCCTCCGGGAAGTCGAACAGAATATTGTGGGAGTAACCCAGACCCATGTCCAATTGGTGGGCACCTTTGGCTTCGGCTTTGTAACCTACACCAATCACTTCCATCTTAATCTGGAATCCTTCAGAAACGCCGGTCACCATATTGTTGATGAGGGCTCTATAAAGGCCGTGCATGGATTTGTCGCGTTTGTTATCGGTAGGACGAGTCAGATGAAGATGACCGTCTTCGATGTTCATTTCAATACGAGGATCGACATATTGTTTGAGTTCGCCCTTGGGACCTTTTACAGTCACGACATTGGACTTCTCATCTCTTTTGATTTCGACTCCGCTGGGAATCGCAATTTGTAATTTACCTATTCTTGACATATCAATTCCTCCTATTAGCTAATGTAACAAATAACTTCACCGCCGACATTCTGGGCCTTGGCCTCTTTGTCGGTCATCATACCGCGGGAGGTGGAGACGATGGCAATGCCAAGTCCGTTAAGCACGGAAGGAAGTTCGTTCACACCAGCGTATTTACGAAGACCAGGGCGGCTGGCGCGTTGCAGCGTCGTAATGGCTGATTGTTTCGTTGTGGGATGGTACTTCAAGGCGATCTTGATCATCTTGGGGTGCACATCATCCACGAACTTGTAATTGAGAATATAACCTTTGTCAAAGAGTATCTTGGTGATAGCTCTTTTCTCGTTGGAGGCGGGGATTTCCACCACCTTGTGATTCGCGCGGATAGCGTTTCTCAAACGAGTCAAATAATCTGATATTGGATCGGTATTCATAATCTTTTACTTCTAATTTAATTTTACCAACTAGCTTTCTTTACACCCGGCAACAAGCCTGCCATGGCCATTTCTCTGAAATTGATACGGGAGAGGCCGAACTGACGGATATAGCCTTTCGGACGACCGGTCAGTTTGCAGCGGTTGTGCATACGGATAGGATTGGAGTTGGGGGGTAATTTCTGGAGGGCGATGTCAGCGGCTCTTTTAGCGTCATAGTCGTCACCCTTCATGATTTTCTTAAGTTCCGCGCGTTTCGCACTATATTTGGCAACTAATTTTGCTCTTTTTATCTCTCTTGCTTTTAAGGATTCTTTAGCCATAATTATTTCTGATTTTTAAATGGTAAGCCAAATTCTTTCAATAAGGCAAGGCATTCCTTGTCGTTTTGGGCCGTGGTCACGAACGTGATGTCCATACCGTTGATTTTGGCCACCTTGTCGATATCGATTTCCGGGAAGATAATCTGCTCGGGAATACCCAGTGTGTAGTTTCCTCTGCCGTCGAAACCCTTGTCGCTGATGCCTCTGAAGTCGCGGATACGAGGAATGGAAACAGAAACCAATCTGTCTAAGAATTCATACATGCGGTCGCCGTGCAGGGTCACGCGGACGCCGATCGGCATACCTTTTCTCAATTTGAAGTTGGAGATATCTTTTTTGGACTTGGTCGCAACAGCCTTTTGGCCAGCGATCATGGTCATCTCCTGAACACCGGCGTCGATGAGTTTCTTGTCAGCGATGCCGAACTTGCCCAAACCTTGGTTGAGGCAAATCTTAGTGATACGGGGAACGCGCATAACGGATTTGAATCCGAACTGTTCCTTGAGGGCGGGAAGCACCTCATTCTGGTATTTCTCTTTGAATCTCGGTGTGTACATTATTTGATCTCCTCTCCAGATTTTTTAGAATATCTTACTAATTTGCCTTTGTCATTCAATCTTCTACCAACGCGGGTAGCGTTTCCTTTAGCGTCAACAACCATAAGGTTTGAAATGTGGATAGGGGCCTCTTTCTTGATAATGCCACCGTTCGGGGTCTTGGCGTTGGGCTTGGTGCTCTTGGACACCATGTTGCAACCCTCCACCAAAGCCTTGTTTGCACTCGGCAGGACTTCAAGGACCTTGCCTTGAGTACCCTTATACTCGCCGGTGATGACTTTTACGATGTCGCCTTTCTTGATTTTAAGTTTCATTTTTCTTTTAAAATTTTAATGTTCGCCAATTGGTCTTTGTCAATTGTATCTTTATGAATTAATTTCTACAATACTTCCGGAGCCAAAGACACGATCTTCATAAACTGTTTCTCACGCAACTCACGTGCGACAGGTCCGAAGATACGGGTACCGCGGAGTTCGTCGGCGGCGGTGAGGAGCACAACGGCATTGTCATCAAACTTGATGTAGGAACCGTCGTTGCGGCGCACGTGTCTCTTGGTGCGCACAACCACTGCCTTGGAGACTGTACCGGCTTTCACTTGGCCGGAGGGGATGGCACTCTTGATGGCGACCACAATCTTGTCGCCCACGCCTGCATAGCGTTTTTTGGTACCGCCCAGAACGCGGATGCAGAGGACTTCCTTAGCACCGCTGTTGTCTGCTACTGCTAATCTTGATTCTTGTTGTATCATAACTATTTAGCTCTTTCAATAATTTCTACTAATCGCCAGCACTTGTTTTTGCTCAAAGGTCTGGTTTCCATAATTCTAACTCTGTCACCGATATGGCAATCGTTCTTCTCGTCATGAGCCATGAACTTGGTGGAACGTTTCAGGAACTTTCCGTAGATGGGGTGTTTCATCTTGCGTTCAACCAGCACGACGATGGATTTTTCCATCTTGTCGCTGACCACGATGCCTTCTCTCACTTTTCTGTTATTTCTTTCCATACTTGTCAGGTGGATTATTTGTTATCGTTTAATTCGCGTTTGCGCAACTCGGTGTACAGTCTTGCGATTGTTCTGCGTTGCTCTTTAATCAGTTGGGGGTTTTCCAACGGGGAGATGGCGTGGTTGAGTCTCATCTTGACCAGGTTGTCTTTTTCCACATCCAGTCTCTCTTTCACTTCCGGAGTCGTAAGCTCGTTAATAACTTTCTGTTTCATATCGCCTCGTATTAAATTTCTGGTGAATAATCTCTTCTAACGATGAATTTGGTATGAACGGGCAGTTTCTGGGCTCCAAGTCTCATAGCTTCCTTGGCGACTTCCATCGGGATGCCGTCGGCCTCGAAGAGGATACGGCCCGGGCTCACGCGTGCGGCCCAAGACTCAGGAGTACCTTTACCTTTACCCATACGAACACCCAAACCCTTAGCGGTAACGGGGCGATCCGGGAAAATGCGAATCCACAGCTGACCTTGACGCTTCATCTCACGGGTGATAGCCTGACGGGCAGCCTCAATCTGGCGGGCACTGATCCAAAATTCGTCCAGTGTTTTCAATGCGAAAGAACCGAATGAGATCTCAGCACCACGTTTGGTGATGGCTTTCATTCTGCCTTTCTGCGGCCTTCTGTATCTTACTTTTTTAGGTTGTAACATTGCTTTTAATGTTTTTAATTATTATTGATAAACCGGCATCTTTGCGTCGGTCGTGTTACTTATTCATGTTTCTGTTGCTGGTGCGGGGACCGTTGCCACCCTTGCGGGGTCCGCGGAACGGACGTTTGGCAGAGCCCTTGGCATCCTTGCTGTCCACATTTTGGGCGAAGAGGTCGCGCTTGCCATAAACGATGCCGCGGCAGATCCAAACCTTGATGCCGATGCAACCGTAAGTGGTGTGTGCCTCAACCGGAGCGTAGTCGATGTCCGCTCTCAAGGTGTGCAACGGGATACGACCCTCTTTGAAATGCTCGGAACGAGCCATTTCGGCGCCACCCAGACGGCCAGCGGCGGTAACTTTGATACCTTCCGCATTCGCGCGCATGGTGGAAGCGACTGCGGTCTTGATGGCTTTCTTGTATGCCACACGACCCTCAATCTGCTTGGCGATGTTCTGTGCCACCAACTGAGCGTCCAGATCCGGACGTTTCACCTCAACGATGTTGATTTGAATCTCCTTGTTGGTGATGACTTTCAATTCTTCTTTCACTTTGTCAACTTCCTGACCGCCCTTGCCGATAATGAGACCCGGACGTGCGGTGCTGATGGTCACGGTGACCAGTTTCAAAGTTCTTTCAATGTAAATTTTTGAGATACCGGCTTTGGAGAACTTAGCGTTCAGATACTTTCTAATCTTGTCATCTTCGACGATCTTACCGGCGAAATTTTTGCCGCCGTACCAATTAGAATCCCAGCCTCTTACTATACCAAGGCGTAAGCCTACCGGATTTACTTTCTGACCCATACTTAATTAATTATTATTTATTCTTCAGTTGTTATATTTTCTGTATTTGCTTTTTCCGTATTTCTGTCGGCAATCACCAGCGTAACGTGGTTGGAGCGTTTTCTGATGCGGTTGGCACGACCCTGGGGAGCGGTGCGGATACGTTTCAGCATACGGCCGCCATCCACCATGATGGTCTTCACATACAAATCCGCATTCTCCAGTCTGGCACCTTCATTCTTCACTTGCCAGTTGGCAACGGCGGACTTCAAAAGTTTCAATAATTTCTCTGCTGATTCTTTATGGCTGTATTTCAATACATTCATGGCGTAATCCACATTTTTTCCACGGATCACGTTTGCCATAATTCTGGTCTTGCGCGGGGAGGTCGGATTATCCACTAATCGGGCCATGTAAGTCGTCTTTTTCGCTTCTTTTCGCGCATCTGCTGCTAATTTCTTGCTTGCACTCATTTCGTTATTTTATCTTTATTTTATTGTAAATATCTGAAAATCAATTTATTAAATACCGATACAACCCCTCTTCGCCTTTTCCTTTCAATCGGGCGGCAAAAATAGAAAAAAAAATTATACAATCAATTGTTTATAAATATTTTTTTTCAACTACTCAAACCCATAACAGACACCTATATAAAATATGTGTTTCGGATTTGACACCTGAACCTCGTTGTTGGAACGCAGGAAGAAGTCCAGTGTGTTTCGTTTGTTGATGGCGTATTCCACCCCCACAACCGTGCGCAATTCGTCTATAATGTTGTGCTCTGGATGATATAGCCGCCACCAGAATTCCTCGGACGCGTGAAGTTTCAGCGGCTTGCCCGGTATCTTGTAACTGACCGCCAGGCGGTTGCGCATGTATGTCTTGGGATTGAAGGTGTAATCGCCTCGGCGGTTGTCACGGAAGGTGCTCTGGAACGCAGCACGGTACGACAGTTTCCAGTTGCCGAACTTCTCCGCAAGCGTCAGCGACCCCGTGATACGGTGCCGGCTTTCAAAAAAATCGTCTTTATGATAATTCAGATAACCATACCCCACCCCGATCTTGATGCGTTTTTTCCAAAAGGTATAATCCGTCCCCACCGCCACCTTGAAGCGGTTGAAATGGGTGAAATTCTCATCAAAACGGAATTCCGCCTCCGCACCCCAGTGCCACCCCTTCAAGATCTTCATCTCATACTCCGCTCCCAACAATCCGCCGGTCTCGAAAGACTGCGCCACCACCCGCCCCGAGAGGAGCAGCACGATCGCGAATATCAGGATTTTGGAAATTCTTATCATTTTTTTGGATTAGGGAACATGTATTAAAAATTCACATCTCTCGTCTCATCTCTCACGTCTCAAGTCTCTCGTCTCATCTCTCACATCTCACATCTCAAGCCTCACGTCTAAAAAAACTTGTCCGACCTCACTTTCGTCAGATTGTTGATAGTACTGTATTCCGCTTGGGTCGGTTTGTAACTCACTTTCACATAAGCGGTATCCTTCAGAAAATTGATATGGCCGACTTCCACATTCAGGATATCCAATCCGGTGCGTTCTTTCAGATCGGCTATCAGCTCCCGCTCACGGCCGGCTTTTATCAGCTCTATTTTCTCATACAGGATAATCTTCGTTTCCACTCTGTGTTTCCACTTGGCGCGCTCAAAAATCCAAACCGCCACCAAAACAAGAATGTTGGTTATACAAAGTTCGGTATAACTCACGGTCATGGCTAAGCCATTAATGACCGACAATCCAATAACCACAAACAGATAGGTCATCTCGCGTATAGGAATGGATTCGGTCCGATATCGTATCATGCCGAAAATGGCAAACAATCCCAAGGCGAAGCCGATTTGCACCTTCACATTGTCCATCAGGAAGATGAGGAAGAAAATGGTGATGCTGAACATCATGAAGGTGAAATAATAATCACGGCGTTTGCTTCTTTTGTAATAAAACAAACCAATAATCAGCCAGCAGAAGACCAGATTGATGGCAAAGCGGAACAGCATGTGCCACAGGGAAGGGCCGTCAAAAAGCGGTATGCCAAACAATTGTCCTGCGCCGTCAACGGTTTCCATGCCGAATTCGCGCATGATTTCAGGATCATAATCGGGGAATGAGGATTGGGTCATATCAGTTGAAGGTTACAAATTTAAAGTTTAAAGGATAAATGGGGAAAAGAGGAAAAGAGGAAGAGAGGAAAAGAGGAGTAATAGAGTATGAGTGGATGGTTCATAGTCAAAGTTCAAAGTTCATAGCAGCGATAGTGAGTTCCCGGTTGATAAGTTTGCTGACATAGCGGATTTTCTCCTTGAAGCGGTTGTATTTGATGTGTTCGTCCGTAAGGAGCATGCCGAGGCAGTATTTGCTGAGCCGTTTTTGGGGCACCCGCGCGTCGAGCAGCAGTTTTTTGAAGTCGGAGGGCTGGTTACCATCCTGTTTCACCTCCACAATCACCAAATCGGAAACATCTGCCACACAGTTGTTTAACTGATTGTGGAAACGGATACCGCTATCGATGGTAATGCGCTCGGTCTTTGCCTTATTGACCAGCGTAATGCGCTGAAACTGGTTCTGGAGTCTGGGGAGCAGCGGTTCTTGGGTAATCCACACTTTTTCTTTCAGAAATTGTTTCATCTCTGGCATCTCATAGAGTTTGCCCCACTCGGAGGCAGGGATTTCCATCCGTTTCTTCTTGGTTCGGCCGGTATTCACTTTGTTTTTCACCTCGCAGAAGAGGGTGCCTGTATCCACATACTCACGCTGGCGGATTTTCTGGCGGTGAAGGTGGCGGTTGTGGTGTACGGTATAGGTCAGCGCGTCGGGAGTGTCGAAATAGAGGGTTTTGTAGGAGGCGGTGCGCTTGCCCGCAATATCCTGGACAAAGAACAGCGGAGACCAATGTCGGGCAATATCCGCAAGCATCTGACGGTTAAGCAGATACTTGGTGTCCGTCCGATTCATCAGTTTCACCGTGCTCATCTCTTCCAGCGAGATTGGGGCCATATCGCAAAGCACCTCATCTAACATATTCGAATTCCTTTACAGACTGCAGTTTGCCGTTAGGTGCGTAGTTGTACTGTTTTTTCTTGGTGCCGTCGGCGTTGTACTCGAATTTGCGGATGCGGACGGCCTTGTTGTGGTCATTGTAAACCACCTCGCGCGACACCTTGCCGTTGGCGTCATACTCGTAGGTGCAGCGGGCCTTTATGGTACCGGAGGAGGTGTATTCAATGTCCTCGCACTTGCGCCCGTCAGCGTTGTACTTGGTCACATGATCAAGAAAACGGGCGCCCTTTCCGCCGTCGCCGCGATTCCATTCCTTTACGACGAGATTCTTGCGGGAGTCGCGTTTTGAGGAACTTTGCGCATAGCAGGAAACACCTATCACACAAATTATCAGGATTGCTAGAATCTTTTTCATGCTAAAAAATTATGGTTTTATCGTAACCTGGAAAGGTTCTTCAATTTCAACAATGGTTTCGGGGGAAGTCACCGTCACACTTCGTTGGATAAGGTACGGAATTTCATCCTCATCATAAATGGAAGTCGTGAAAACGATATAATCGCCCGGGTCGATTTTCTGGAACATGAAAACGCCATTGATACCGACACGCACATCGTCAAAGGGGAAGGGTTCCCCTACCCGCTGGATGTACATCCGGTGACCGTATGCAGGGCCTGTGGCAGTCACATCCCCGTTCTTGTCAATATAAGTGGCATTGACTGTACCTTTGACAATGGATCTTCCGTAAGCTTTGCCTTCGTGCACATAGATGGTGGGCACTGTGGTCACCTGGCCGCGCTCCACATTCACGGTTTGTGTCTCGGCCACGCGCTCGCCTGAGGGGCGTGTGGTGTAGGCATACACCGTATAAGTGCCGGGGCGCAAGTATTTGAAGCGATACAGACCGGTATTGTCGGCCTCCACATCATCGTCATAGAAGGTGTTGTCCCCATAAACCAGAAAGACATCCGTCTTGGCTGCGGGAACCGTATCCGTTTCCAGATTGAAATGATCGTCAGGATGCTGCACCATCATGACAACGCCCTCCAATGTGGCTGTGCCACCGGTGCCGGGACCGGTATTGCATGCTGCGAAGATCAACATGGAAAAAATCAGTATCAGAAAGGAAAAACACTTCTTCATATATGTTCATTTTTTGAAACGGCAAAGATAACAAAACTTTAAAACAACACCACGAACCATCATTTTTTTTCGAGACATCATAATTATGTATTGACTATTCCTACCCCACCAACATTTAAAAATGTTCATAACTTTTTACAAAATGAGTAATTTTACTTATATATATAATTGTATAAATTGTTACTTTTGCGATGTTGTAATATTGGACAAATGAAACACTCAACCGGCACATCAAGACACATTCTGCGGAATGCCCCACCTGCAAGCCCGACGGAGATGCTGCATCCATTCCGTATCTTCCTTTTTATTTTATTAAGCATGGCCTGCTTTTGGCAAGCCAACGCCCAAATCGGCCAGCGTATCAACCAGATCAAGAATTCGGATCCGCTGTCCATTTCCGGCAATGTAGGAACCTCCTTGGGTGTTTCGTACAACTCCAACTATCCGGGGTCCACTCCGTTCAGCGGTTCCATTTTTGCCAATTTAAACCTCAACATATACAGTTTCAACCTGCCGTTGTCTTTTTATTTTGTCAACAACACTACCTCGTTTAACTACCCGCAGCTGCCCACTTTCCGTTTGGGTGCCACTCCGACATGGAAGCGGTTCCGTTTCCATTTGGGCAACAGCAGCATGCACTTCAACAACTACACCTACTCCGGACTTTCCTTTTTGGGTGCCGGATTGGAGTATCAGGGCAAGTTGTTCCGCGCCGCCGCTTTCGGAGGATTGCTCAGCCAAGCCACGAGAATCAAGGGATATGACGACCGCACGGCGTTCCAACAGCTTGCTGACTCGTTGTTAGGACTCAACACGCCCGCCTCCTATCTGCCCCAATACCGCCGTGACGCCGTCGGTGTGAAATTGGGTATCGGCAACGCCAAGAATTACATTGACATCAGTTTCCTGAAAGCCAAAGACATCGAGAAATCGCTGCCCGAATTCCTGCGCGACTCCATACCAGCCAAGGACAATATCACACTCGGTCTATCGGGCAGGTTTTCCATCAAGCACTGGTTTTCTTTCACCGCCAATGTGGGCGCAAGCGCATATACTTCCAACCTGCACGACTCTTTGTCGCCATACGCCACCGAAAACCTTGGCAAATACCAAAACATCCTGCAGAAGACCGACTGGTTGCTCGGTGTGCGCAACAACACCAAACTGCGGTTCGCCGGCGACGCCGCCATGAACTTTTTCACCAAGCATTTTAACGGAAGCGTCACCTATCGTTTCATCCAGCCCGAGTATGTCTCCCTGGGTGCCAACTCGTTCAGCCAGAACACACACAGTTTGGGGTTGCACACCAACTTCAACATGTTCAAAAACCGGTCTATCCTTACTTTAATCGGATACATCCAGCGTGACAACCTCAACAAGAAGCAGATGTACACCAACCAGGTGGCCACCTACACCTTGAACTGGATCAACAACATCTCAGACCATTTCTCCCTGAATCTTTCCTACAACGGCATCAAACAGAACGAATTTGACGGCACTTGCGTGGTTCCCGACTCAATCCGTATTGACCAAATCACGCATACCGCCACCATATCCCCAGTGTTCACTTTTTACAAAGGCGGGAACACCCATTCCATCTCCCTGAATGGCAACTACATCCAAAATGCCAATCTGAACAAGTTGTCAACGATTGACATCGACACCCGCACCATCACGGCGGGCATTGGCTATAGCGTTGATTTGCAGGAAATCCGGCTTAATGTGGGCGGCAACTACGACTTTTCTATATCGAGATCAACCTACTCCAATTATATCTCCAACACCCTGAGTGCCTTTGTCGGGTACCGCCTGATATCCACTGAAAAGACCAACTGGAATCTGAATTACTGTTTATCAGCCGGTTACAACATCATGCAAGACGAAGGGGCCAAGAACAACATCTCCTTCAGCAACAGTTTGAGCACAAACTTCAACTACCGCAAGCACCACACGGCATCCATGTATTTCTCGTTGAGCAACTATAGCGACCGCATTGTTATCGGGCAGCGGATCGCCACCGACCTGGACTGCCGGTTCACCTTATCCTACACCTACTCTTTTGCCGCCAAAATCATCAAGAAAAAGAGCAAAGGGGAACGCCAGAACAAAGCCGACCGGAAGGCCGCCAAAATAATGAAACAAAACACACAACAATCCAGATAAAAACCTTCCATTATGAGAAAAATATATTCCATCCTCGCTTTGACCTTGATGCTGGTTTCCCAACTGCTTTTGGGCTCTGCACAAAACAGCATCAACACCCTGGTAATCCCCAAAACCAGTGTTTTCCCTTCCACGGGACTGAGTTACATGGATGATCCCACAAAGTATTTCAGGGTAACCATGAACAATTTCTCTGGAAGCAGCCAAGACATTTACATTGGCATCACCGTAAGCTGCGAATTCTCAACATCTGAGAACAATTTCTCGTTCAGCACCAAGCCCACGGTAGTGCCGCCCTATCCGCTGACCATCGGGAATGGTCAAAGCGTGGACTTGACGAACGCCGACTATCATGCTTTGCTCAGCAATGTTCAATATGAGATGAACGGCATTGACTGGCAGGAGGCGCTCACCTTGCCGGAGGGCAATTACAAAATCTGCGTCACTCCATATAGATGGGTACCGGGCGGGGCCACTCAAAGTCCAGAGAAAGTAGGCGAAGAGGCATGCTGCTTTTTCAGCATCTGCTATTCGGGTTCCGCCCCCGAGTTCATCACACCTGTAGTCGGACAAAGCGCCGCCAACCTCAACAACCCCACACCCCAAAGCAATCCTTCCGAATTCTTTGACTATGGGTCCGACAACCGTATGAGCAACCAATACGCTCAAATACCGCTCCAGCAAAAACTCACCTTCCGATGGACTGGCGTAATATCCAACTGTTTGAAAAGCAATCAATTCCGCTATGTGTTCAAATTAGTGGAAGTGAATGTCGCCAACGGCCAGACACTCACGGAAGCCATCACCTCAAACCCGACGCTCACCACCCAAGACCTC
>DGGS01000180.1:403-7614 GCA_002392325.1 Bacteroidales bacterium UBA3868 | reverse complement strand
CCAACGAGATTTCCGGTTTGATGACCACCGCCATCGTGGGTGCCGCCATTGTGCCGCTCATCACGGGTGCCGCCGCCAATGCGGCTCCGAAATACGCCTTCATCGTCACGCTGACCTGCCTGCTCTATCTGGGCTTCGTGGCATTGATGAACAACAACAAGAAAACCGCATAATAATATCATTTCTTTCTCTACGAATCATTTAAATCTTTTTAATCATGAATTTTAACAAAACAAAACAACCCGGCCTTTTTGGCCAGAAACACTCAAGTAGAGATTACACAAAAGCAGAATGCTGGGGAAAGAACCAATTCAACAGTTCTTTTCCGGCTTCATTAGTTGCTTATATGTACTCCAAAGGGTTGAAACCTATTTATGTCAAAACAACTACAAATAACGAGATAATCCACGACTCGATTGATCAGATAGAGCTTTTGGGTATCGACCCTTTAAGTGACGATGCCTACTACAACTTCGAGGCAGGCTTTTCACCTTATGAGATTTATTATCTTGGAGAACGAGAAAAGATTGATCTTGTTATGATGAATTCTAAAACCAATGAGGTTCTTTCGGGTTTGGAAGTGAAACTGACAGCTCTTCCAGACAATACAACCAAATCATTGGACGAGTCTCTTTGGGGCACCGAAATTGTAATGCGTCCCCCTACCATTTGTTTTCTTGCCTGCAGCATTTGTGCAAATTTCAACACATTGGACAGCAAAGAACGACTCCGTTCATTTTTGCAAATTGTTCCACAAATAAACCACTGGGAAGAAATTGAGGAAGTTTTGCCTCATTACGAGCAAATTCTTTCCTCTATTCTCTCCATTTCAGCGGATATGACTGAAAAACAAAAACCTCTCATCATTCAACCTATATGGAAAACCGAAGGAAGCAAAATGCGACTTAAAGAAGAATGCCTTGATGTTTTTGTGTGGTCTAATCTTTCGGTAATACAGATGTGTTGTACTGAAGACGCATCAAACATAAACAAACTGAACCGTTTTCATCGGACGATTATATGGCTGTATAAGATGCTGCTTGACTATGTGACATATAACACATTTGACTATAAGCGAATCATACGTCTTTTGTCTTACAATCTTGCTAACGACAAAGCTTTTGCCCTTCCTGGAACAAAATCTTATCACTTTTTAAAATGCAAAGAAATCCTAAAACCAAGAATCTCAAAGTATGAGATTAAAAACATTATTTTAGGCGGTGGACAGGATTTGTTAAGTCCTGAACGTCGTTTTGATGCCGTATTAGTGAACAGTCCTGATATTTTTGAATAATTATGAGAGTAGTTGATTTATTTTGTGGATGTGGTGGATTAAGTTTGGGATTTCAAAAAGCCGGATTTGAGATTGTGGCCGCCTATGACAATTGGGAAGCAGCACTGAACGTTTATAATCAAAACTTCAATCATCCAGCCAACAAGATTGATTTGAGCAATATAGCAGCAAGTAGCAAAGAAATCAAAAAACTAAAACCGGAAATGATTATCGGCGGTCCTCCTTGTCAGGATTTCTCTCCCGCCGGAAAAAGAAACGAAGACGGAGGAAGAGGGGATTTGACTGTCTGTTTCGCCCAAATCATCAGCAAAGTCCGCCCCAAATGGTTTGTGATGGAAAATGTTGAGAGAATTGTTCAAACACAAAAATTAGTGGAGGCAAGGGAAATTTTCAAGGCAGCAGGATATGGGCTATCACAATATGTGTTGGATGCCAGTTACTGTGGAGTTCCGCAAAAAAGAAAACGCTTTTTCCTTATCGGAAAACTTCGAGAGATGGATGATTTCATGCAACCGTATATTTTCAGCAGAATTTCCAAAACTCCTATGACTATGCGGGATTACTTCGGAAACACTTTGGGATTGGAATATTATTACCGGCATCCTCGCAGTTATGCACGACGCGGGATTTTCAGCATAGACGAACCCAGTCCGACTATTCGTGGGGTCAACAGGCCTATGCCTGATGGGTACCAAATACACGCTAATGATCCTGTTAAATCCAAAACTGGTGTCCGACCATTAACTACAATAGAAAGAAGTTACGTTCAAACGTTTCCTAAAGAGTTTGTTTTCCTCGGGAACAAAACCGAGATAGAACAAATGATTGGGAATGCTGTACCTGTGAATTTAGCGAATTTCGTTGCCAATGCCATAAACGAATATCTTAACAGACCGTATAAATCAAGAAATTTGGAAATTGATTTTGAGAATTGGCCATCCGAGAAACGTATGGCTTACTATGTAAGTGAATCGTCCCCTACATACACTGTCAAAAAGAAAAAAAACAATCAATAACATGAAAAAAACTGTCTTTTCCTTGATGATTTTAATTGTCGCCGCAACCGGTTTCGCCCAGAGCGAATATGTGAATCCCTTAGTGGGCACCGCCGAGCACGGGCACACTTTCCCGGGTGCTCTTGTGCCCTTTGGAGCGGTGCAAGTGAGCCCCGACACCCGGCTTGATGGCTGGGATGGCTGCTCCGGCTACCATTACACCGACAACCGCATTTACGGCTTCTCGCACACGCACCTAAGCGGCACGGGTTGCAGCGACTACGGGGATGTGCTCATCATGCCCTTCACTGGCACGCCGTCCATCCACAACAACGAGTATTCCTGCACCTTCTCACACAAGAACGAGCACGCCAATGCCGGCTATTACCATGTTATGCTCGACAACGGCATCTTCGTGGAACTGACAGCAGGACAGCGCGTGGCTATGCACCGATACACCTTCCCAAAGAAAGGGCCGCGCGGCATCGTCATCGACCTCACGCACCGCGACAAAGTGCTGGCCTCCGGCATCACCATCAACGGCAACGAGATTGTGGGATTCCGCCGCTCCGAAGCCTGGAACCCCGACCAATACTGCGCCTTCTCCATCATCCCCTCTTCCCCGATTCAGAAAATCGAGTTCTATAAAGATGACCAACTTGCAAAGGAGACCGATGTGCGCGGTGAGAACTGCAAAGCCATTGTCTATTTCTCCGAGAAAGTGAGAATGGTCACACTGAATGTCGCGATTTCCGCCGTGGACATTGCCGGCGCCATGAACAACCAGAATGAACTGCGGGGCAAAAGCATCGAGCAGGTGGAGGAAGAGGCCGTGGCCGCTTGGGACAAGGAACTCAGCAAAATCCAAGTCGAATCCAACAACAAAGAATATCTCCAGACATTCTATACCGCTCTGTACCATTGTTTCACATCACCTTATCTCTATTCGGATCTGGACGGTCGCTATCGCGGACAGGATGGTGAAATTCATGAAAGTGACGGCAGACACCAGATTTACACCGTCTTCTCATTGTGGGACACCTACCGTGCCCTGCACCCGCTGCTGAACATCATCGACCAGAAGCGCACCGGTGATTTTCTGCACACCTTCATGCAACACTACCGCCAGGGCACCATGCTGCCCGTGTGGGAACTGTCGGCTTACGAAACCTGGTGCATGATCGGCTATCACTCCGTGCCTGTCATCTGGGACGCCTTCATCAAAGGCATACGCCCATACGATGTGAATGAGATGCTACGGGCCATGCGGCACAGCGCCACGCTCAACAAATTGGGCAGACCCGACTACGCCAAATACGGCTACATTCCTGGCACATCGGAGAATGAATCCGTATCCAAAACATTGGAATACTGTTACGATGACTGGTGCATTGCCCAATTTGCCAAAGAGATTGGAAATCAGGAAGTTTACGATGAATATATCGCCCGCGCCCAGTTCTACAAGAACATTTTGGATCCAGACGGGTTCATGCACGGCAAGCGCAACGGTGCCTTCGCCACCCCATTCGACCCCACAGAAGTCAACAATTTTTACACGGAAGCCAACTGCTGGCAATACTCCACCTATGTGCCTCACGATGTCACCGACTATGTATATCTCATGGGTGGCGACAAGGCCATGGGCGTATTTCTGGACTCTCTCTTCCACGGAGATTCTAAAATGACGGGCCGGGAACAATCGGACATTACTGGTGTTATCGGACAATATGCGCACGGCAACGAGCCGAGCCACCATGCCGCTTACCTGTACAATTTCATCGGCCAGCCGTGGAAGACACAGGAACTGACTCGCAAAATCATGACGGAACTCTACACCTCACAACCCGACGGGCTTTGCGGCAATGAGGACTGCGGCCAGATGTCGGCCTGGTATGTGTTCAGCGCCATGGGTTTCTACCCCGTATGCCCGGGCAAGAACCAATATATTATCGGCTATCCGCTGTTCGACAAAACCACGGTAAACTTGGAGAACGGAGCTAAATTTGTCATCACCCGCGACAAGGATCTCCCTTATATCCAGTCGGTTCTGTACAACGGAGAACCACTTAATGTATCCTACATCACCTACAACCAAATCAAAGACGGCGGTTTGTTGGAATTCAAGATGGGTGAGAAGCCCAGCGAGACCTGGGGCATTGGATACCAGAACACACCCAAAGCCATTATCACGCCTACGGTGACCACTGTGCCCTACTTCTCCACCGACCAGCCGAGTTTCACCGACTCGCTCACCGTGTCCATCAACCTATACCAGCGCAATGTGCCGGGCGCCGCGCCTATGTCGGCACTCACGGACATCTTCTACACTTTGGACGGCAGCACACCTGCGCCTACCCACGGCATGAAATACACGGAACCCATCACGCTGAAAGGGACCACCACATTGAAAGCCATCGCCTACAACAAGGTGTCGGGTGCCAGCAAAGTGGCCGAGGCGACATACCGTCATTTCAACAAAGATAAAACGGTGAACTACATCACCAAGCCGAGCCCCCAATATTTTGCGGGCGGGCAGGACGGACTCATCGATGAGATCCACGCGCTGGCTAACTGGCGCGTGGGCGGTTGGCAGGGTTTCCAAGGCGACTTTGAGGCCATCATCGACCTGCACCAGAGCAAACCCGTGCACTCCGTTTCCGCAAGTTGTCTGGAGGATGTGCGCGCTTGGATCTTCTTCCCCTCCAAAGTGGAAGTCCTCATCTCCGACGATGGGAAACAATTCCGTCCCTTCGGCACCACAAACGGCATCGGTTCTGAGAAATCTGAAGACGCCAAACTGCACAGTTTCACCGTAAACGGCAATGAAACAGGTCGTTATCTGAAAGTGAAAGTATATAACTACGGCAAGATGCCAAGTTGGCACATCAGTCCTGGCGAACAAGCATGGTTGTTTATGGATGAAATAACGGTGAAATAAAAGAAAGGGACACCATAATGGCGTCCCTTTTTTATTTTATAAATGTGCAAAGAAGGATTACTGCAAATCCTTCTTCAATGTTTCAATGCGCTGATCCAAACGGGCTTCCACCTCGGCAATGTCCTTCCGTTTCTCCACGGGTTCCACCACACCGAAATAGAACTTGATCTTGGGCTCGGTTCCGGACGGGCGCACCGTGATCTTGCTGCCGTCGGCGGTGAAGAACTGCAACACATTGGAAGTGGGCAGGTTGATGAGTTCGTTGGTGCCGTTCACCAAGTCGTAGGAGCGGCTGGCGCTGTAATCCTTCATCATCACCACAGGTTGGCCGCCTAAGGTCTTGGGCGGGTTCTGACGGTAGTTGTCCATCATCGCTTTGATCTTGGCCACACCCTCCTGTCCTTTTTCGGTCAGGGAAAGCAGCGATTCTTTGAAGAAACCGTAACTGCAATAAATGTCGTGAAGCACATCCGTAAGCAGTTTGTGATTAGCCGTATTGTTCACCATGTAATGGGCGGCCATTTCGGCAATGAGGCAGCAGGCGGAGATAGCGTCCTTGTCGCGCACAAAATCACCAATCAGGTATCCGTAGCTCTCCTCGCCTCCCACAACGAAGTGTTTCTTGCCCTCGTTGGCGCGAATCACCTCGGCGATGTATTTGAAACCGGTGAGCACATCGAAGCACTCCACATTGAAATCGAGCGCCACGCGGCGAATCAGGTCGGTGGTGACGATGGTTTTCACCGCAAACGGATTCTGCGGCATTTTGCCGGTTTGCTGGCATTGCGACAACATATAATGGAACAGCAAGGTACCCGTCTGGTTACCATTGAGCAACTGCATCTTGCCTTCAGCGTTGCGCACCGCGATACCCACACGGTCGGCATCCGGGTCGGTGGCCAGAATCAGGTCCGCGTTCACCTCATCGGCTTTTTTCAGTGCCAGTTCGAGCGCGGATTTCTCTTCCGGGTTCGGCGATTTCACTGTCGGGAAGTTGCCGTCGGGTATGGATTGTGCCTCTTCCAGCACCACATCCTCAAAACCGAACATCTTCAACGCTTTGGGCACCATGGTGATGCCCGTGCCATGCAGCGGCGTATAGACAATCTTCAGTTTCTTGGCCTTCTTGATGGATTCCGGATTCATGGAGAGCGGGAGCAGCAAATCAAAATATGCTTTATCCACATTTTCGCCCACCATTTCAATCAGTTCAGGTTTGGCGGTCCATTCAACCTGTTTCACGGACGTGATTTTGTTCACCTCTTTGATGACATTCACATCGTGTGGCGGCACCAGTTGCCCGCCATCCTCCCAATAGACCTTGTATCCATTGTATTCTTTCGGGTTGTGCGATGCGGTAATCATGATACCGGCGTTGCACTGCAGGTGACGCACCGCAAACGAGAGGATTGGTGTGGGGCGCAGTTCGTCGAACAGGAAAACCTTGATATTGTTAGCGGATAAAATCTCAGCGGAAATCTGGGCAAACTCGCGGCTGTGCAAGCGTGAGTCGTAGGAAATCACCACTTTAAGTGCCTCATTTTTAAATGATTTCTTCAGATAATTGGCCAGGCCTTGGGTGGCGGCGCCCACCGTATATTTATTCATCCTATTGGTTCCCACGCCCATAATACCGCGAAGACCGCCCGTACCGAACTCCAAATCGCGGTAAAAGGCGTCCGACAATTCCTTGGGGTCCTCTTTTTGCAAGCGGAGGACCTCGTTGCGTGTTGCTTCGTCATAATCATTTGACAACCAAAGGTTTACTTTCTCTTGAATTTCTTTATCCATAATCATTAGAATTAAAAAAGTACTTTTTTATGTCAGTTTCGCAGCCGAAAACGCAGTTTTCGTCCACAAATCTATCCGCAAAAATACAAAAAAAAGAAAAGCTGTATCGAGGGTAAAAAAATAGAGACGCAAAATATTGCATCTCTTCAGATGAGCGGTAGACGGGGTTCGAACCCGCGACCTGCGGCTTGGG
>DGGS01000180.1:0-342 GCA_002392325.1 Bacteroidales bacterium UBA3868 | reverse complement strand
TACCAACTGAGCTACTACCGCAATTCAATTTATAATGTGCAATGGGTAATGGGGAATTACCGATTACACATTAAAGCGTATATGCAAGATGTCACCGTCCTGCACCACATAATTCTTTCCCTCCACGGCCAACTTGCCGGCCTCCTTGCATTTAAGTTCGGAACCGAGTTGCACCAAATCGTCATATTTTATCACCTCAGCGCGAATAAAACCGCGTTCAAGGTCACTGTGAATCACACCCGCGGCTTGCGGTGCGAGCATACCACGCTTGATGGTCCATGCGCGGTTCTCCTTGCCACCGACAGTAAAGAATGAAATAAGATCCAGCATCTTGTATGCCGC
>DGGS01000176.1 GCA_002392325.1 Bacteroidales bacterium UBA3868 | reverse complement strand
GGCATATAGCAATGCGCCACATCGCACCACTCCAATGCCTCTCGGATAACATCCTCATCTTTTTTAGCATACTTAAAACCATGGCGTTGGACCAATCTGTCAAACAGGGGAAGGTGAAATTCCGGCACCACAAAACGGTCGGCATCCGGTATTCCGGTTGTGAGAAACCTCACCTCATGTCCACGGTTTTTCAACTCTTCCGCAAAACGCTTGGCGGAAACACTTGTCCCATTATGGTTGTCGATGGTTTCAATAACAAAAAGTATTTTCATAATAAAGGATGTTTTATGCCGTTACTTTATAAAAACCACATTTTAAAATCGGCGGCAAAAATACCTCTTTAAGTGTTACAAATCCACTTTAAGTTTTATTAAGTGTTTTATAACATTGATAATCAAATAAATATATTTGTTAAAATTTGTTAATGCATAGAAAAAGAAACATAAAATAATGATTCTGACAGGGCGCATTATTGAAAAATTGTACTTTTGCGACCTTAAAAATGTATAAAAATCTGAAAAAGATATTGCCAATGAACACACGAATACATAATCGCATTGGAATATTGCCGATACTTCTGTCCGTTTTGTTTATTTTCTGCACATCCAACGCTCAGTCGCAGGAAACCCTCGTCAAAACAGCGGCCATCCCGGTTTCATCCCCCTCGTCGCTTCGCTCGGAAGGGCTACTCACCTCCCATTGGGATCAGGATTATCCATACAACCAGCTTTGCCCGAGGGATCCGATGAATAGCGATTCTTATAGTTATGCCGGCTGTCCTGCCGTTGCGATGGCGCAGATTGTCAATTATTTACGGACGACTCAGAACACCCGCTTTTCCGACAATGACGACTATTACCACAACTACCTCGGTCGCAGCTACAACATTGACGACGATTGGGAGACGCTACAATTTCCTTCTTTCCCGCAACTGAACGAAATGCTGGATTCCGTGGATGCTTCTTTTCAACGCGGCGAGGAACTATCCGATGAATTGGCCGCCGCTTTGATCTTTGCTTGCGGAACGGCTTGCAATCAGGTCTATTCCTCGCAAGGTTCCGGCACATTCGCTGTGAACCAGGCGTATGATGCCTATCAACGGTTCGGATTCACCAACTGCCGATTGTTTCGCACCCCCGATTCACTCATGTATGCGACCTTGATTGCCAATTTGCAAGCCGGATATCCCGCCCACTTGGCTGTGGAAAACCCGCAAGGAACCGTTGGACACAATGTGGTGGTGGACGGCTACCGCGAATCGGACGGCAAGTTCCACATGAACTTCGGATACGGCGGTTCTTTGGATAATTGGTACAGCATCCCGGATCCTGATTTTTATTACGGGATGACCAAGTTGGAGGGGATTATTGTGGATATAATCCCTTCTCCTACGGCTGTTCAGGAGTATTCCCGCCAACAATCACTGGAAGTCTATCCCAATCCTGTTTTTGATGTTCTCTATTTGAAAAATCTCCCTTGCGAGCAGGTTAATTATTCCATTTTCAATATTTTAGGTCAAGAGATGGTGAATGGTCCCACTTCCGGAACGATTTCCGTGGCGGACTTGGAAAATGGACTTTATTTCTTGCACATAAAGGGCAAGGGGTATCAGAAGACTGCTAAATTCGTAGTACGTTAACGGTTCCTGCTTGTATTGTCAGTTAGCGCCTTCCTTCCCGCATCTGTCATCAGACCGCGCTGTTCCAGGTCGGCGCAGCGTTGCCGGTTACGTTCAGTCCAATGGCTGTTTTTGCGGCGCGGCGAGAGGCGTTGCGCCAGGCGTCCATCGGGCAGGCGCTTGCAGGTGCTGTCAATCCAGCCGAAGCAGAGCGCCTCCTCCACCACTGCGAGGTAGGGCAAACAAGGGCCGGGCAACGGTTCTTTGCCACGGTAAGTCGCCACCCAGCACTCCTTAGCGGAGGGGTGGTTTTCGGCGAGCCACTGCCGCAGCTGCGCACGGTCGGTGTATTCTAAAAGAAGAGTTATTTCCATATTTTTTTATTTCAATCTTATCCAACGCCTCCCATCACTCGCAGAAGTTGTGGTCCACCATCACCTGCTGTTCTACCGCGAACGGATGGGCAGTTTCAGCCTGACGATGCCTAAAGGGTGAGTCCTTTGCTATTTCAACTTCTTCAACAGTGGCGACCGGCTCATGTCCGTAGGATTGGTGCCCGGAACGCCTTCAGGGACGGGTACGCCAAGATCTTCGAAATGCTTGATCCAGTATTCGGGCAAATTTCCTTCAGAATCGCGCCAGTTCATCGGCTTCGTCGGGAAAATGTCTCCGAAGGCCACCTGGATGAGCTCCGAACAGTAGTAGGCATCATTGTCGGGCAGAAAGGCGTTGTCGTAGGGTTTCCCGACCAGACTTTTGGCACGGGCGATAACCGCAACGGTGTCGAAGGGCACATTGAGACGGTAGATGTCGATATTCCCTCGGAAGAATCCAAGGTTGTGATTTCTTTCAAATTGTTTGTAAGATATGCGCTGCACACCCTTCTTTGGCGAGGCTTCGACGACCCACACATCGTCAGCGCTGTCGCGTTCCACTAACGCCACGTGCGAATATTCGCCTGTGCTGGCCGTGATGGCTTTCTCCATGTCCGAGCGATTGTTGTTCAGGAATATCAAATCCCCGCTTTGCAGGGTGTATCTTGGGTGCAGGGTGCCGTTGTCAAGGTATTCTCGCAACAGCATACTGTCGGGCATCGCCTCGCGCAGAGCTTGCCACAGGACAGGTTGGTAGGTAAAGAATTCTGCCTCGCGCCAGCACACGGTCATCGGCAGCAGCCACGGATAGTGCGTGCTTCCGCCAAGGTCAACATGGGCGGAGGTTTGCCCCCAAACCGTGAGTTTGTCGCCTGACTGGTTGACAAAGGTGACGTTGTAGCCGTACTGATTAGTGCTGCGTATGTTCCCTGCGGCATATACCTTGTGCAAATCCAGCGTGGTATCGGCCAAACCGAAGTCTTGCGGGATGGGATATTGGTGGTAACGCTCGCCGAGGGTCAACAGGGCCTTTTCCATAGATGATGCCGACAGTTGACGGATGTCAGAATCGCTATCAACAGCCACCGGGGTGGTCTTTTTCGTGGGTCCGTTGCTGAGATGAGGGTCGTAGTTCTCTCTGGTTTCCGTGCGGGTATCCTCCACCAGGCGGTCGCCATCGCGTCGAAAACCGATGGTTTCTTTATAAACTTGGTGTCCCAACGTTGAGAAAGTCATAATCTCCATACTTTGCAGACCTGACTTGACGAAAGCGGCTAACGGTTGTGGGTAAATGTAAGGCTCCACGCGGCCGGCAGTGTCCACGTTGAAGTTCTCCCCCGCATAGTTCAGGATGATGACGCGGTCCTCGCGGTCAGGATCAGGGGTTGCACCGGCAATGTCGAGCGGACGTGCCACGCGGTACCAGCCTTTGCGGTCGCGGAGATAGACGCTTTTTTCATCGAAGCCCCACTGAAAATCCCCATGTTTGATGATTTTTTCTGGCTTAGCGAGTGCCTTCTCGGCGGTGAGAAACGGACATTGGTCCACTACCCCGTTGGCATCCACACGCATCACCCCTTCGTTGACCCGGCAATAGAGACGACCTTCGTGCATCCCGATGATGAACAGCGCGTTCACGTCTATTGGTTTCCATCGGTCGATGTCCTCCATCAGGACGACTTGCCCGTTGTCGTTTAGCGCCCACAACATCCCGGTGGCAGAGTCCACCTCGAAGTCCCGTAGTGCCAGCGGGGTGCTTTGCCAGCGGCCATCCCCACCGATTGCTGTGTAGTAACTCTTGCCGCCTTGCGTCACTATCAAGTGGTTTTTCCACGGTCGGACACGTTTCACTCCTTTGCAGTACGGAGAGGCAAGGCGGTGGCAGGTGCGCCAGTTGTCGGAGGTGCTGTAGAGTCCTCCTTCACGGATGGCAATCCAGCCGCTGTCGGCCGAAAGCATGTAGATGTCCTGGATGTTCGTCTTGTCGTTGAAGGCCGTATTATACAGTACGGAGAAAGTGCGCCCGCTGTCGGTACTGAATGCCAAATAACCGTTCTGGGAGCCCGTCCACATCATTCCTCCTTGGCCGCGCCAGACAGGGTGGAACCACTCATGCCCCCGTTTACTGTCATACTTGATTTCATCCCACGATTGGCCTCC
>DGGS01000217.1 GCA_002392325.1 Bacteroidales bacterium UBA3868 | reverse complement strand
TTCGGCCAGCGGCTGAACGCCCTCAAGAACGCCGCCACGGCCAAAATCGAGGAGATGCGCAACCTGCTTTCGGAAATGGCCTCTCCCGCCGCCGCTTCGTTCGACCAGACCAAACCCGGTGACCGGATGGAACTTGGCGCCCGCCATCCCATTTCCATCACCCGCGAAGAGATCATCTCGATCTTCAGCAAATTCGGTTATTCCGTGGCGGAAGGACCCGAGATCGAAGACGACTGGCACGTGTTCAGCGCCCTGAATTTCCCGCCGGAACATCCTGCCCGCGATATGCAGGACACCTTCTTCGTGGAATTGCATCCGGATGTGCTGTTGCGCACGCACACCTCCTCGTTGCAGGTGCGCACGATGGAGAAACAACAGCCGCCAATCCGTGTGATTTGCCCGGGACGCGTGTTCCGCAACGAGGCCATCACTTCCCGCGCGCATTGTATCTTCCACCAGGTGGAGGGCTTGTATGTGGCTGAAAATGTTTCCTTTGCGGATATGAAGCAGACATTGCTGTATTTTGCCCAACGCATGTTCGGACCCGATGTGAAAATCCGTCTCCGTCCCTCTTACTTCCCATTCACGGAACCTTCTGCCGAGATGGACATCTCCTGCTATATATGTGGTGGCGAGGGTTGCAATCTCTGCAAGCACAGCGGCTGGGTGGAGATTCTCGGTTGCGGTATGGTGGACCCCAATGTGCTTGAAAACTGCGGTATCGACAGCGAGAAATACAGCGGATTCGCCTTCGGTTTGGGTATCGAGCGCATGACCATGTTGAAATACACGACCAACGATATTCGTCTTTATTTTGAAAACGATGTCCGCTTCCTCCAACAATTCAAGGCGGCCACACGATAAATATATGACGACCCCATGGTCGTCATGAAAATGGTTGAAAACTATAAACCTTAATAATAATGAATAAAACACAAAAACTGATTAACACAATCCTCGGATTGGTCATTGGGGTGGTGGCATCCGCCATTTATATCATGACTGCCGAGCCAACGGTTTCCTGGTGGGATTGTGGCGAATACATTGCCACAACGTCGAAATTATTGGTGGGACACCCCCCTGGAGCACCCACATTCCAGATAATCGGGCGTATTTGCACGCTTTTCGCCGGTGGTGACCCAACCAAGATGGCCTTCTGCGTGAACTGCATGTCAGCCGTTTGCAGCGGTTTAACCATTATGCTGCTGTATTTCACTATTGTCCGCCTTGCTCGCAAACTGGTGGCCAAATATGGTGAGATGAACCTGCCCCGTTTCATTGCTGTGATAGGCGCTGCCCTGGTGGGCTCCATGGCATACGCGTTCAGTGACACATTCTGGTTCTCCGCGGTGGAGGGCGAGGTGTATGCCATGTCCTCTTTCTTCACCGCACTGGTGTTCTGGTGCATCTTGAAGTGGGACGAGGAGTATGACAATCCCAAAACGAATGTGAACCCTAACCGCTGGATTGTTTTGATCGCTTATCTGGTGGGCCTCTCCATCGGTGTTCACTTGCTGAACTTGCTGACCTTGCCCGCCATCGTGCTGATTGTTTACTATAAGTTGTCGAAGAACGCCACAGGCATGGGCGCTGTGCTCACCATGGCAATCATATCCTTCTTCTTCGCCTTTTTCTGTTCACCATTGTGGATGTTCCTGATTTGGTTGTTCATCACGATACCGCTGTTTGTGCTGTGCGCTAAGAAAGGCACCCTGAAATCCAAAGCGGAGTGGGGCGTATTCCTCTCCCTGTGCGGTTCCGTGGTGCTGCTTGGTCTTATCCTCTGGGGCATCATTCCGCAAGTGGTGAATTTGGCAGGTAAGTTCGACCTCTTCTTCGTCAATTCTTTGCATTTGCCGTTCAATACGGGAACCATCTTCTTCTTCCTCGCACTGGCTGGCTTGATTGCCTGGGGCATTGTTGCTGGCTATAAGAAGAACAAACCGGTGCTGCTTACGGGCACTTTCTGCTTCCTGATGCTGCTTATCGGTTATTCCACTTTCTTCACATTGGTGATTCGCTCCAATGCCAATCCGACAATCGATGAAAACAACCCGGAAGACGCTGTGGCCCTTTTGGCTTATTTGAACCGCGAACAATATGGTTCTTATCCACTGTTTTATGGCCAGAGTTACAATTCCAAAGTTATCGGTTCTGAAAACGGCAAACCGGTTTATGTGAAGGATGAAAACAGTAAACGCTATGTGGTTTCCAATGACCGCAAGGGGGAGAAACCGCAATACGATCCCTCTGATTGCATGCTCTTCCCGAGAATGTGGTCGTCCGAGAAACAGCGTGAGTATATCAATTGGCTGAACAATCGTTACAGCAGCGACAGTCCTTCCGACAAGGAGAACCGTCGTCAGCTGGCACGAGGTGATGTCCCTACCTGGAAGCAGAATATCAAATTCCTGCAGACTTACCAGTTCGGATACATGTACTGGAGATATTTCATGTGGAACTTTGCGGGCCGTCAGAATGATCTCCAAGGTCATGGCGACAATTTGAACGGTAATTGGATTTGTGGTATTCCGTTCATTGACAAAGCCATGGTGGGTGACCAAAGCAACCAACCGAAGGCTATGCAGCGCCCAGGACACAACACCTATTATCTGTTGCCTCTTCTGCTGGGCTTGGTGGGCATTATTTTCCAAACCCGCAAGGATACCAAGAACGCTTTTGTGGTGTTCCTGTTGTTCATCATGACAGGTCTGGCTATTGCGTTCTATCTGAATATGTATGCCTTCCAACCGCGTGAGCGAGACTATGCGTTTGCCGCTTCGTTCTACGCGTTTGCCATTTGGATTGGTTTTGGTGTGTTAGGCATATACGAGTTGTTTGAGAAAATGAAGAGCAAACCGGTGCAGGTTACCGGCGCAGTGCTGACAACAGTACTCTGTTTCGCCCTCGTCCCTTGTGTGATGGGGAATCAGAACTGGAACGACCATGACCGCTCCAACCGCTATACCGCTTTGGCCATTGCTAAGAATTACCTCGACTCGTGTGCGCCCAACGCCATTCTTTTCACATTGGGCGATAACGATACCTTCCCCTTGTGGTACGCCCAAGAAGTGGAGGGCTATCGTACCGATGTGCGCGTGTGCAATCTCTCGCTTTTGAGCACCAGCTGGTATGTTGACCAGATGAAACGCAAGGCCTATTCTTCTGACCCACTGCCCATTTCCATGACTTGGGACCAGTATAAAGACGGTACCCGTGATGTTCTTTTCCTCGAACCGGGTAACAACCAGTTTGTGGACTTGAATGCGGTGGTGAATTATATTAAGGATCCGCAATTCGACAATTCCCGTCACCTGTTCCTGCTGTCTCAAGACAAAGGTTACCGCTCAAACGGTCGCGCCATTCCGGCCAGTTTCTCCCTTAAGGTGGACAAGGCCAAGGTGCTTGCCAACGGTACGGTTAATCCGAAGGATGCTGATCTTGTGGTGGATCGCTTGGAGTGGAATCTCCGCGAGTCGGGAGTAAGCACGCTGGCTAAGGCCTATATCATTATGATGGATATTTTGGCCAACAACAACTGGGATCGTCCCGTTTACTATGCTTCAACCACTGGATCAGAGGCATATCTTGGATTGGAAGATTATTTCCAATTGGAAGGTTTTGCTTACAGACTTGTTCCAATCAAGACGCCGCACGCCAGTGAGGTGGGCCGCATTGATACCGAGATCCTGTACAACAATCTGATGAATGTGTTTAACGACCACAGCCGTGAGGATTTCCTGAATCATCCCAATGCTCCCAAACATAGCGCATATCCGTATGCTTGGGGCGGTTTCAACGATGCTCGCGTTTACCATAACGAGGATAACAACCGTTTGATCTCGCTTATCCGCCGTCTGTACAACCGCTTGGGCAACAAACTGCTTGCCGAAGGCGATAAGGTAAGAGCGGAGAAGGCGTTTGATCAAGGCAACAAGATTCTTCCGGATGAGGTGTTCCCGTATGTCTCCGTCATGTCCAATGTCTTTGGCTATTCCCAGAACTGCATTTTCTATATGCAGGATTATTTTAAACTGAATACGCCTTCCGGTAACAAGAAGGGTTTGGAGATGGCCAACAAGATTTGGGAAGAGATGGTTGAATTGTTCAATTGGTATAACCAAAGTGATGAGCGCACCTTGGACATTCATGCTGACAATATCCATTACGATGTGATGTTCCTGAGTTATATGATGAACAATATCACCTATCCGGATAATGCTATGGATGCCCGATTCAAGGAACTTAAGTTAGACAAGGTAGCTCCATACTATGCCCAGGGTTTGGCAAACAGCATCAGCCGTATGGTGCGTCAGCCCGACTTCGACCAGCAAGCGGTGGCCACCAATCTTCAGGAACTGCACCAGTTGATTGAAATAACCCAAAAGTGTGGTGACCAGACGACATTAAAGAAATTGAACGACTTGGTTGAGACGCAACTGAAAATGCTGGATGGCATCTCCCCCGAATTGGGTCGTGCCTACCGCGGTTTCTACAATAGTTTGAGTCAGCCGAGACAAAGCGAGCAGCAAGACACAAACCAAACTAACCAATAAATATAAAAAATAGTATGAAAAAATTCGCCGTGATATTATGTGGCTGTGGTTCTCTGGACGGAAGTGAAATTCACGAGTCCGTCATGACCCTTTTGGCCATTGACCGCAATGACTGTGAATACAGCATCTTTGCCCCCAACGAC
>DGGS01000056.1 GCA_002392325.1 Bacteroidales bacterium UBA3868 | reverse complement strand
CTCATCCAGACTCTGATGAAAGTTAAGATTCATCCGCAGCCGGGGCGATTCCTTGGCCTGAGCTGTCAAGCTGTCAAGTATCTTATTGTCTATAATCATATTGGTTTCTCCAGATCCGAAAATGTGTCAACCCCTCCATTTTCCCCTTATTTTGTACCATACAATTGGCAAAAATAAAAATTTTTCTTCTTCTGTCACTATGCACCCTAAAATATTTGTCCTCTTTGAGATAAGATATTCACCATATAATTCCAATTGAATACGTCATTACCCATGAACTTTGTCATTTGGTACATCATAATCACACCAAAGAGTTTTATGCCTTGCTCACCAAAGAGATGCCCCACTGGGAGAAGTGGAAAACGAAGTTTGAACGGATGATGAGGTAACCTGATTATTGTGTCACAAACACCCGCCAGCAGCATAGGAGACCTTCTCAGCAGCGTTTTATTATTGAAATGGTTGTATCACTACAACCATTTTTACAACATTTTCTGTTTCATTCACCCATTTGGCGAAAATTTGATGTGGCAGTTGGCTTTATTCCAAATGTCAACAGCACCGATATCAACGGCTAATTTTTCGGTCAGATAAACATTGTCATCATCACCGGTAGCAGTGTCACGGCCCCGTCCTTGCACAGATCCTTCGTATATACAAGGAACCGATCGCCCACGCGGGCCGAGAACTTCTTGCAGAAGGCATCCAGCGAGGCATGCGTCTTGTAGCCCGACGACTTCACCTCCAGCGGCCAAAGCTTGGCTCCTCTCGACAACAGGAAGTCAACCTCGTAATTATGCTTGCCACTCTCTGTAGGCCACGTGTAATAGAACAGTTTGTTCCCCGCTGCCGTCAACATCTGCGCCACAATATTCTCATATACATAACCCAAATTGGCACTCAGCTTGTCGCTCAGCAGCTTCTCGTAAATCAAGTTCTCGGTCACATCTTTGTCCCAAAACGCCAATGTCACAAACAGCCCCGTATCACCTACAAACATCTTGTACTGGTTCACATCACAATTCAAGGCCAACCCCACATTCGGGTCATCCGAGTGATAGGCAAAGTTCACCGTCATGCTCTCACGCATCTTCTCCAGCACCTCGTCCAGATTCTTTCGTTCGCTGTCACTCAACACACTCGCCACCTGATAACGCGAGGCATTCTTGCTCAGCTCCGACGGGATGGCTTGGAACAATCTTGCCGCACGTCCCGAGGGATCAATCTTTCCAAAGTCCTCGATATACAGGTCTATAATCCCGCGTTTCACTTTGTCCACCCGGCTCAAATTGTTCGTCTCCAGATACTCGTTCACCGCCTGCGGCATACCGCCCACCAGCATATACAGCCTGAAATCGCGCATCGATTTGCGCAGCGCCTGTCCCAATGGTAGCCGATTCTCGTAGAACTGCCTCAGCAGCGGCACCGTAGCCTCATCGCCCAAAGCCCAACGAAACTCTTCGTAATCCATCGGACACATCTCAATCCGCGTCTCCTCGCTTGGAATGATGATGTTTTGCGATTTCTTCCTGATGGATATCAACGAGCCCGTCTCAATATAGTCGTAGCGATGGTCGCCCACCAGCGTCTTGATAGCCTGGCGAGCTTTCGGACATTCCTGCACCTCGTCGAAAATAATCACCGACTGCCGCTTCTCCAGCACCACATTGTAGATAGCCTGCAACCGCAGAAAGATGTGGTCCAAGTCATTCAAATCGTCGAACAGCGATTTCACCTCTGCCGACGCCTTGGCGAAATCAACTAACATGTACGATTTATATTCGTTACGGGCAAATTCTTTGACAATGGTTGACTTTCCCACACGTCGAACGCCTTTAACCAACAGGGCTGTCTTTCCGTTTTCTTCCCTTTTCCATTCCTGTAATTTACTGTATATCTTACGTTTGAATATTCTGAACTCTTCCATATTTTCAGTAATTTAACGCTGCAAAAATACGCATTATTTCCAAATCCTCATAATTTATTACTGCCAAATATTCCAAAATCTCATAATTTATTACTGCTAAATATTCCAAACCCTCACTTTTTTCACTCTTCTTTTGTACCAGCTCCAAAAAGTTTTTCATGTCGGAATATTTTGTAGTTTCGCGGAGGAAAAATTATGTTGTGAGAATAACCCCGATGAAGAAATACCTGGTTCTTATCGCTCTTTTGTTAACAATCCTTTGTCTGTGCATCGGCGGGTTCCCCAGGTTGGCACATCGCACGACCGTGATGTGTTTCCCTATAGTACAAGCAGATGATACCATAATCAACCCTTTGAAAGACGTTGATATGAACGATGCCAAAGCGTTTTTGATCCTCTCCCTCGATGATTGGAGTGAACTTCCCGAAGGAATGCCCGCGCGTCGTGTGCTCGTCTGCACGGATGCGAAGGTGCTGCAACAACTAAAGGACGTTTTCTCGTTTGAGATCAGCGGCGGGGATATGTGCACTGCGGAAAGCGAACTTTGGGTGTACAGCCACGACACCTTGAAGCTGATGACCAACATCGTTATTGAACAGAACTGTATCGGCATCCAGAACGAGCTGACGGGCTGGGCTGAGGCGGTAAACCAAGAACAGCTGTGTCGCCTTTTCTCACAGTTCAAACCTTACAGTTGGCCGAGGTTGTCGTTAAGGCCGAATTGATTTGTTCATTGTTTCATGATATTACAGGGACGCACTGGCAGAAATTGCCAGATGCGCTTATTTTATATTTCATTCACAATTTGCAATGAAAATATAAACAAAAAATTATATATTTGCCATGTTATAATAGATAACCGATAATCTATCTATTTGACTGAACACAAATTATTTATAAAACAAAAACCTATGACAACAAAAACAGGATTTATCCCGTCTCACGGCAACTACACCGAATTACTCTCTTTCAAGAAATCGCTCATCGTCTATTCCGGCACGGTGCTTTTCTGCGAGCGCTTCCTGAACAAGCGCGACCGCACCGTTGACCAGATGGTGCAAGCGGCGCGTTCCGGCAAACAGAACATCATTGAGGGCTCAATGGCCTCGGCCACGTCCAAAGAAACCGAAATCAAACTGACCAACGTGGCAAGGGCCAGTCAAGAAGAGTTGCTGGAAGATTACAAGGACTACATCCGCAACAACCGGGGTGTTATTTGGGAAAAAGATAGCAAAGAGGCCTTGTTCGTCAGGCGGTTGGCTTACCGGAAGGACGAGTCGTTTGAAACCTACCGCGAGTTTTTGGAAACGCGGGACGGCATCGTCTGCGCCAACATTATGATTTGTCTGGTGAACCAGTGCAACTACCTTTTAGACAGGCAAATCAAGCGCTTGGAACAGGATTTTGTCAAATTTGGCGGTCTGCGTGAGAGGATGAGCCAGGCAAGGAGGAATTATCGGAAGTATTAGAGTCGGGGGATGGAAGGCCGTCCTATGGGTCCTATAAGTCTTAGAGACTTATAGGACCCATAGGACAATCAAAGGAACAATTTTCACCTGACTTTCGGCTTACTGAAGAGGAATGGGGGGCTATCCCAATATCTGCGCCGTGTGCGCCTTGGTGTTCACCTTCCCGATGGCATCGATGATAATACCTTGCTCGTCAATGACATAGGTGGTACGCAGTGTGCCTTCGGTCACCTTGCCGTACATCTTCTTTTCGCCCCAGGCCTCGTAGGCCTTCAATATGGTGAGGTCCGTGTCGGCGATGAGGTGGAAGGGCAACTCGTATTTGGCGATGAACCGCTGGTGAGAGGCGGCGGAGTCGCGGCTCACGCCCAACACCTCGTAACCCATGGCGAGGAACCGCTGGTAGTTGTCGCGCAAGTCACAGGCCTCGGCGGTGCAGCCCGGCGTGCTGTCTTTGGGGTAGAAGTAGAGCACGAGCTTCTTGCCGGCGAAGTCGCTCAGTTTCACAGTGTTTCCATTCTCGTCAACGCCCTCGAAATAGGGGGCTTTTATTCCGATTTGCAGCATAGTATTGGTATTTTTGTTGAAAAGGCAAAGGTAGTGTTTTTTCAAATATCCGCATTTAATCAGGGTATCGGATTATTTTGTAGTTTTGCATTTTTAACAAACGAATAATGGAAAAAGAACGCAGCATCGACCGATTGGCACGATATATCATCATCCTGGGCACGCTCGCCATAGCCGCCGTGCTATGCTATTTCTTCAGCAGTGTGCTGGCCTACATCCTCCTGGCTTTTGTCGTGTCACTGATAGGACAACCTGTCTTTAAATTGCTCAAGAAAATCAAAATCAAAGGAAAATCGGCCCCAGATGCCCTGCTGGCCGTTATCACCCTCATCATTATCTTCGCCTTGCTGTTCCTCTTAATCTTGCAGGTGATTCCCGTCGTTTCCGGCATCTTACGGGATGCCTCTCTGATGAATACGCAGGAAACGATGGATGCACACAACTTGATCAACCAGGCCAATGATTGGATAATCAGGGTCATACCTTGGATGGGCGAGGATTTTGACGGTGTGCAGATGCTGATCCAGAAACTCTCGGAAGTGTTGGATTTGTCGGACATTCCCGCCATCTTGGGCTCTGTAGCCTCCGCCGTGGCCGGCATTGCAGTCGGACTCTTCTCCGTGCTCTTCATCTCTTTCTTCTTCATCAAAGATGAAAATCTTTTCTGCCGGATCATCGGCTCCTTAGCACCTGACTCGCTTGAGGGAAAGGTAAATAAAACCATTCTCGACATTGAACGGCTTCTTTCCCGCTACTTTGTGGGACTAATCATGGAGATCTTCGGGGTGGTGGTGCTCGACTGTCTCGGCCTCTGGCTCATCGCCCGCATCGGATTCAACTACGCCCTAGGTATTGCCTTCATCGCCGGCCTGTTGAATATCATCCCATACGTGGGACCGCTGATCGGAGAAGCCATCGGCGTGGTGCTCTGCCTCATCCTGAAATACGGCGCAGGCATCGGGTTAAATGTGAATATTTGGGTCTTCGCTCTCATCGTACTGGTCATCATGCTGGCCGTGCAGTTAATAGACAATTTTATCTACCAACCACTTATCTATTCCACCAGCATCAAAGCACATCCGTTGGAAATCTTCATCGTGTTGCTGATTGCCGGACATGTCGGAGGCATTGTGGGCATGCTCATCGCCATACCCACCTACACCGTCATCCGCGTTATCGCCAGCCGCTTCTTCTACGATTTCAAAATCGTGAAACGACTGATTCCCGATGTGGAGAACGAAAATACGGATTCGTTGGTATAATCCTTGTAAAAACCGCCTGTTATGACCGCATTCGATTTTTGGAATATACTTTT
>DGGS01000220.1:4304-6904 GCA_002392325.1 Bacteroidales bacterium UBA3868 | reverse complement strand
AAACTCATTTTGTGGGGCGGACACTGGTGTCCGGAATGCCTGCCGCCAGCATGGGATTATGACGATTTGGCCGCCCACAGTCCGTTCTTCGCGCAGGTATGGATGCCGCATCACCAGGGCGAGCACAATGTGTATGGTCCGGAGATTTTTGACGGTTGGGAATAAGGGATTATTATAGGCCCCATCCTCTCTTACTCTTTTACTCTTCTCCTCTTTTTCCCGTAACTTAACTAAATAGAAATATGAAACTAACACGTATAACATGTATACTTTCATTCTGCGCTATGGTTCTGCCATTGCGGGCGCAGGTGCAGATGCCGAATCCGGGATTCGAGAACTGGCCGGGTGAGGTTACCTCTTCCCCAAAGGGATGGCATTCGTTCAATGAGGCGGGCGGTGTGTTTGCCAAGACGATGTCCAACAAGGGCGGTCCGGGCAATCCGGCGGCTTTGGAACGGGTGGCAGGCCACTCGGGAAAGTATGCTGTTGTGCTCCGCTGCACGAAGATATTGGGCGTGTCGGCCAACGGCGCGCTGACCAGCGGCCGTGTCTATATGGGCGCGATGGGAGCCGCCAGCGCCAAGAATTATTGCTACACCGACCGTGCCAACGGCTATGCCTTCAAGTTTACGGGTCGTCCCGACTCAATCAGTTTCTGGGCCAAATTCGACATGAAGGAGTCCGTGTATGCCACCGCAAAAGCCCATCTCCATACCGATTGCGATTTCCGTGATTTTGTGGACATCGGTCAGGAATCCGATATTGCTTCCGCTATTCTCTATTTCAAGAATCCTAAAGACGGGAAATGGCACAAGTACAAACAGGCGTTCAAGGCGTACGACAAGGTGTATAAGGCCACGGCGGCACAGGCACCAATACCCACGCTGGACACCTGGACCCGCAAACCGAGTTACCTGCTGTTTTGCTTCTCCACCAACCGCTATGTCATGACTGGAAACAAGGGCGACGCGCTCTATCTGGACGATATCCGCCTTATTTACAACAAAAACCTCTCCGCCATTCAGGTGGATGATACTGAATTGTATGGTTATCAAAAGGGCAAACAGGATTATGTGTATTTTGTGAGCAATACGCAAGAAACCCAGTTGCCGGTGGTGACGGCTTTCGCAGAATCGCCTCGAGCGGTAGTGGAAGTACAACAGGCTACCGCCGAGAATCCCGTCGCTGAAATTAAAGTGTATCACGATGATGTGTATGCGGGTGAAGCGGAACCGGAAGTTTATACGGTACGCTTCGTGTCCTTGCCTTCGGTTTACGCGATGAGCGAATGGAGATAGGTGATAGGTGTTGGGGTTTAGGAGTTTGTTTCATGTTTAAGGTTTAAGTATCAGGTTCCAGGATTTAAACCAAGAACAAATTACCAATAAAAATATTCGAGGATAAAGAATTTCCCCTTCTATTTTAGAAGGGGTGCCCGAAGGGCGGGGTAGTAATATTGAATACCTGAAAAACCTTAATGCAAAAAAAATCCTCCGACTTGCGCCGGAGGATTTTTTGTTATGGGATAACCGAGTGATTAGCGGGCAATCATGAGTTTCTGGTTGGACACGCCGTTCTCAGTTGTGATTCTCATCATATACATACCGTTGTTCAGAGCGGTAGTGTTGATTTGAACATTAGTGTCATTGGCATCGTAAGCAGCCACTCTCTGACCCATCATGTTGAATACTTCAACCATGTTGATGTTGGAGGTGGCGTTAACATTAACACTGTTGTTGGCAGGATTCGGATAAACACTCACATTGTTGTTATATTCGTTGATGCTGACATTGTTGTCAACAAGGAAATTGTCAATGTAAATAGCGTCACTATAGGAACTGTAAGTGCCAAGTTCTATTACATCAATAGCTACATATTTTGTGTTGGCGGGAAGGTCTGAGTTGAAATCAAAGAACATAACATCATTAGCAGGATATGCATTAATGGATATAGCAGGGAACCAAGTGAAACTGGAGGCATTGTTGTCTGTTGAGGAGAATCCTACACGGAAAGTGGAGGTGCCATAATTGCCAAGATAATTGCGATATCCGAAATTCACATGCATTGGTTCGGTGCTGGAGAGTTCGGGGGAAACAAGCATATCCGGGCTGGCGAAATAGATGGCATAGTCACCGGCATCTGCATCAACGGTGGCAACACCGAAGTTTTCAGCATCATTAGAGCTCCAGCATATAGGAGGAACGATCCCGCTGTTGAAATCTTCAGAGAACGGCAGAGATTCTGCATCGCAAGAAACAACCTCCACAGTATGGGTTGCGGTGGTAGATCCGATAACGTTAGTAGCGGTGACAGCCACGGTGTGGTTGCCAGGGGTGTTGAATGTATAAGAAAGAGTGTTTGTGGTGGAGGATGCGGCAGCACCGTCAACCGTCCATGCGAAAGTATCGGCTAGCGGACTGATTGCTGTGAATTCGACTGCTGTGCCATTTTGAGCGATGGAAGGTCCTTCAATGGTAACCGTGGGTGCAGCTGCCAACACGTCAACGGAGAAGTTGTCAATGTAGAGATAGTATTGGTAATTGCCGTAATAGTTGATGGCAACATACTTGGTACCGGCGGGTAATACAATGGCGGTTTGA
>DGGS01000220.1:0-4252 GCA_002392325.1 Bacteroidales bacterium UBA3868 | reverse complement strand
GTTTGGGTCCAGTCGGTGGCCACATTCGTGTAGTCAGCCAGCATAGTGAAACTGGTGACATCGTTGGTGGTGGTGGAATACATCACTCTGAAATTCTCGTTGGAGTTGTGTCCTTTGTAGTAGAATTGTGCTGAATAGGTTTCACTTGCGTTTAAGGTCAGTTCAGGAGTGATGAGGTACTGGTTGTAGTCAGTAGCTGAGCTGAAGCTGCTGAAACGGAAATCGTGGCTGCCTTCGTATGCGGCGGCATCTTCGTAGATTCCGAAACGGTTGTCGTTGGCGGGATCCATGCTGACCATGGTCCAGCAGTCAATGGTGCTCTCAAATCCTTCGGTGAAGGGGATGGTGATGTTGCTGCAGTCGAGGCATGCGCTAGTCAGAGCGATGTTGACGCTCGTGGCGCCGGTGCTGCTCAAGGTAACGGAACCGCTGTCGGTGCCGGCTGCGGTAGGGGCATATTTAACATACAGTGTGCCACCGGTTTGAGCGATAGAGGCGGTAGTGCCGAAGGTGGTGCTGTCAGCAGAAATGGTGTAAGGTCCAGTTACAGTGGCAGTGATGCCAGCAGTAAGTTGGTATGCAGAAACAGTCACCTGTTGTGTGGCGCTAGAACCCAAAAGGACGGTGCCGAAGTTGATGCTTGGAACGTCTGTTATAATCGTAGGGGCTGTAGGTACGAAGGAGATTTGAACGTCGTCCAAGTTAAGACGGAACATGTCCGTAACATTGTGGTGACGGAAAGCGATGTAAACCGACTGGCCTGTGTATGAGGACAAGTCCACCGTGTATTGAGTCATGGTACCCGTTGCGGTTCCGCTTGTCACAGCTGTAGTGGCCGTAAAGGCTGCTACGGTAGGTGATGTGGCGACATAAACGGAGAAGTACTCAGAAGCCCATGCGGAATCCTGACCTGCCACCCAGAATGTCAGTGTGGAGTTGGTGGTCAAATTGATCTGCGGGGTGATGAGCCAGTTGTCCGGGGTCAGAGCAGCGCCATTATAAGAAGCAGATGTGGCATGACCATCACCGGAGTGTACGTTGTAACCGCCAGCTGAACTTTGGGAGTTGTTCAGCACGTACCAATTGTTGCCGTCGCCGTCGTTGTCGATAACAGTCCAGCCTGTAGGCAAGCTCATGTTCGGATCCTCAAAACCTTCATTTAGAAGGTATTGAGCATTAGCGGAAAAAAGCATAGCAAAGAGCACTAATGCTAAAGAGAATAACTTTTTCATTTTTTTGAAATTTGGTTAATAATAAGGTTAATTATAGAAAGTTGTATTCGTTTGATAATAAAAGTTTTATGAGATTCTGAGTCTAGGAGTATAGATAGTTTAATAGAAACTACAAAAATAACATTTTATTGTTAATAATGTTATATTATGTATATAAAAAAAATAATTTTTTTAGGCTGTAATTTTATTATATTTGCATTTCCATTTTAAAAGTTATAAAAATGAATGACTCTCTTTGTAACCTGCTGATTACCAAAGGACAACTGAAGCAGGATATATTTGCCATAACGCTCGAAACCTTGCAGCTTTTCAAGGAGTGCGCCAAGAGTTTCGACGATTTCTATAAAGCCAACTATGCGGATGACCACGAGGATATCCCGGTTCTCTATACCAACAAGAACCAGTACCAGTTCCAACTGAAATTCGGCGGCGATGTGCTCGTATTCCTCATGCACAGCAACATCTTCGAGTTCTCGCGCGAGCATGAAGTGATGCGCACTCCTTATATCAAGGAAGACAAAACCCGCTCTTATTGTGGTATGATTCAGATATTCAATTTTCTGGGTGATTCTTTTAAATATAACCGCATCAATGATTTAGGATACATGATTGGTCGAGTGCTCATTAACAAAGAAGGCCACTATTATATTGAAGGCAAACGTGAGTTAGCCCAGGTGCTCAACAATTTCAGCAGCAATAAAATCACGAAAGAGGCGGTGAACGATATCCTTACATCAGCCATCACCTATACCATCAATTTTGACCTTTTGGTTCCGGATTATGAGGAAATGAAGATCATTACCGTGAACGACATGCTCCAAATTGAAGACCAGAACATGTTGTTGAAAACAGGTAAACGTCTGGGATTCAGGTTTGAACAAGACAAAAACGAGTAAAAAAATATTTTTTTTCCAAACAGGTCGGTGCATATCAAAAAAAGTGTATTTTTGCACCGTCAAAAATGGCGAGTTCGTCTAGTTGGCCCAGGACGTCAGGTTTTCATCCTGAAGATCAGGAGTTCGAATCTCCTACTCGCTACGAAAAAAGACCGCTTTCAGCGGTCTTTTTTTTTTCACCATTCCGCCGATTGCGGCGGAATCCCCATAATTATAGGTTATACTCGCTTGCGGCGGAATCCCATCCTACAAGCTGTCGCCAGTCGCCGTGTCACCCTCCTGTGCCTTGTTCTCCAATTCCATCTTACCGAATCTCAGCGTAATACCCGCTGACACATAACGGCTGTTGAGCATCTTGTTCGTGTTGTTGCTCAAATAGTACGGGTTGGTGTTGACGGTTCCGGAACCGAAACGGCCGCCCCAGTTGAAGATGTCCTGCACATTGACGAACAGGGACAGACGGCGCTTGAACAGGTCGCTGCGGATGCCAAAATTCAAGGAATAGCGCGCTTTACGCTCGCTCATCAAACTGAGAGTGGGGGAGTTGTAGTTGCCCGAGGCGGTGAACTGCAACCAGTCAAATGCCTTGGCCCACAGGTTCACGCGCACGCTCCATGACCACTTGTCGCGCTGGTCAAGCTGGTGCACTCCGTTACGGTCGTATTCCATACGGTAACCGTAGTCATACACATTGGCGTACAACCGCACATTCACGAAACCGGTCGGGCGGTAAGTGGCGTTCAGCGAAGCGCCATAACGCCAGGAGGTGCCCAGATTGTAAGGAATTGAATAACTGATGATTCTGTCAAGATATTCATCGTATTTCGAGTCGGTCAGGGAACTGATCTCATTGGTGCTCAAGCGTCCGTACAGTTCCACACCGATGTTGCCGAATTTGTTGAAATACTTCTGCCAGCCCGCCTCCACATTGTGGGTGAAACCGCTCTTCAATCCGTTGGGATTGCCAGTGGCGTAACTGTTGTCACTGTAACGGCGGAAAATGCTCAAATCCTCTTCGTCAGGGTGTGACATGCGCATGGAGTAGTTGAGTTTGAGGTTGTGCATGCTCTTGGTGCGGTAGGTGAGGTGGATGGAGGGACGGGCCGTGAAGAAAATGGGAGCGCCAGCATCCGCAAACTCCTCCATATCGGTAATATACTCGTAGCCGTCGCGCAGCATTCCCAGTCCCAAACCGGTGCTGAGGGTGAAACCGCCCCAACGGTGCGTCCAGTTCACATCGGCAGTCACATCGGTTTCTTTGCCGTTGAAATGGTAGGTGCGCAGCGTGTCCACCAATGTGCCGTCGAGGTCGTTGTAGCGCTGATAATCGTTGTTCATTTGGTAATGGCTGGCACGCAAACCGTAACTCATCTCCCCGTCCTCGCTGTAGGGACGGTTATAGCGCGCGTCGAGTGAGGCGCCGTAGCGGTTGAAGCGCGTGAGCATGTAGCGGTGCTCGTCCAGATCGTAGTAGGTGTCGTATTCGCGGTTGTACCACTGGTCGCTGGCGTTGTGCGAGTAGCGCCCGTTGAGCCCGATACGCAAGTTGTGCCCTTTCTTGTCAAACTTCTTGGTGTAGTCCACGCCGGCATGGCTCATCACAGACCATCCGTCTGTACGGCTTCGGGTGGTGTCAATGTATGTCAGGTCAAACGGTGGAAGCGAGTCGAGGTAGAAATAGGTCTGGTCGCGCGCGGTGATATAGCGTGTTTTGTTGTTGTTGTAAAATCCGCCGGCATCGAAGGAGATCTCGCTGGTGGTGTCTATCTCGTAGTTGATGCCAAGGAAGAAGTTGGCACCTCCACTGCGGTTGGTGTCCTTTTGGGAGGTCGTGGAGGCCCAAGTGGTGTCGTATTCACCAAACACTTCCGCATCGCGCCGCTGATAAGCACTTGATTCTCCGGCATTTCGCCTCGAGCTGTAACGACCCGCCATGAACAGGTTGACGCTCAGGTTCTCCTTAGCCCACATATAGCTCACCCATGGGGAGACGAAGGGCTGGTTGGAACCGTTTACACCGAAACTGACAAACTGGTTGCTTTTCACATGTGCGGATGTGACGATGTTGATGACCGCTTCGGCATCTGTAGCATATTTGGCCGACGGGTTGGTGATGGCCTCGAT
>DGGS01000205.1 GCA_002392325.1 Bacteroidales bacterium UBA3868 | reverse complement strand
ATCGGTTACTGGATCGGCACCTCGCCGTTCAAACAGGAGGCGTTCAAGTTCGTGGGCACATTGGTTTCCGCTTTGACCGTTGGCGCCGTAATCATGTTATTGTCAAAAACATACGGTTACACTGGCGAAGACGCTTTGGTGGCTCCGCAAGCCAACGCCATGGCCGCCATCATCCAACCGCTGATGTTCAACGGCTCCACTCCGTGGATTCTCTACATCGTGGGCGCCGTATTGGCCATCCTGCTCGATGTGATTGGCGTTCCCGCGCTGGCATTCTCCTTGGGCATGTTCATCCCGCTGCAACTCAACCTGCCGTTGCTGGTGGGCGGTTTCTTGGCTTGGTTCATCAAGACACGCAGCAAAGACGAAGCGCTCAACAAGATGCGCGGTGAGAAGGGCACACTGCTCGCTTCCGGTCTGCTCGCCGGCGGTGCCATCATGGGTGTCATCAGCGCCATCCTCAAATACTGCGGCGTGGAACCCACCTTCATGGCCAACTACATCGGGTCGCCCATGTTCAACATCCTCGCCATTGTGATGTTTGTCGGACTGTGCGTCTATCTGGTACTCCATTCCTTGAATGTTAAAAAAACAAACTAAAATATGCTGATCTTAGAAAAACCTTACGTATCTGAAACACTCGTCCGAACCGCCATTGAGAAAAATCTCCCTGTGCTTAGAAACGCCATGTCGGAGAAAATGGTTGCAGAAGGACACGCCCTCAACCTGTTGAATGATGAGGAATTTGTTGCCGAATACCAAAAGCGCGGACGCCTTTACACCATGTCGGAAAACGCTTTGGGATGGTTGGTTAAAAACCTGCCTGACAAGGAGTTGCTGGACAAGATCGCCTTACTGAAAGACAAGGCCACCTTCCGCCGCATCTGCCAGGACATGTATCCGGACTTCTTCTTCTGCGAGGAAGAGATTGTAAAACTGAACAACATCAACCCTGATGAACTCACCTTCCCGCTGGTGCTGAAACCCTCCGTCGGGTTCCTGAGCGCAGGCGTGCATGTGGTGAGCAATGCGGACGAGTGGAATGCCGCCATCCGCGACATCCAGGCGAACTTCCACAAAGTGAGCGCGCAATTCCCGGAATTCGTCATCGGGACTCAGAAATTCCTCATTGAGGAGTACATCAAAGGCGAGGAGTATGCTGTGGACACCTATCTTGATGAGAACGGCAATCCCACCATTCTCAACATCTTCCACCACCGCTTCGCCAACGAGTCTGACACTTCCGACCGACTCTATTGCTCCAGCCGCGCGCTGTACGACCAATATGAGGAATCATTTATGAACTTCCTGGTGCAACTCAACAAAGTGCTGCAACTGCACGACTTCCCTATGCACATTGAGTTCCGCTACGACGGGAAGAAGGCCATCCCCATCGAAATCAACCCGTTGCGTTTCGCAGGATTCTGCCTCAACGAGTTGCAGACGCACATCAGCGGATTGCATCCGATTGTGGCTTATCTGGAGAATATCCACATTGGCAAAGAGGAGATGTGGCAGGGCAAGGAAAAGGACACCTACAGTTTCCTCGTGCTGGAACGCCCGTCCGACGCTGCTCCCGAAGAGCGTTTTAACGAGAAGAAATTCCGCGAGGACATGATGGATGTGCTGGAACTCCGGCCGTTGGCCGACCCCACAGTTGGCGTGGCCGCCACCGCCTTCATCCGCACCGATGACGCCCATAAGGCCGAACTGGAACACATTCTGCATTTGGACATGCACGATTATATGATATGATTTGATTTGTGCCTGTGGCGGTCACACAGGACTAAAAACAGGAATGTGGCGGTCACACAGGACCGCCACTCACAAAAGGACCATTAATTTTATAAACCTATCATTATAAATTTTAACCCTATGCATATTGCCGTTGCCGGAAATATCGGATCCGGAAAAACCACCCTCACGGGCATGTTAGCCAAGCACTACGGATGGGAACCCCTGTACGAAAGTGTGGACAACAACCCGTATCTGGCCAGCTTCTATCAAGACATGCAACGCTGGTCGTTCAATATTCAGATTTATTTCTTAAACAGCCGTTTCCGTCAGGTGTTGGACATCCGCAAGCGCAAGAAGGATGTAATCCAAGACCGCACCATTTATGAGGATGCGTACATTTTCGCCCCGAACCTGCATGAGATGGACTTGATGGCCACCCGCGACTTTGAGAACTATTCGCAGTTGTTTGAGCTGATGAAGCAGTTCATCCAAGCGCCCGACCTGCTCATCTATTTGAAGGCGGATGTATCCACCTTGGTGACACAGATTCACAAGCGCGGCCGGGCATACGAAGACTCCATCCGATTGTCCTATTTGGAGAATCTGAATGAGAAATACGAAAAATGGTTGTCCAACTACAATGAGGGCAAGTTGCTCGTAGTGGATGTGAACACCATCAAATTCGCCGAGAAACCGGAGGATTTCGGTGAGATTATCAACAAGATAGACGCCGAGTTGTTCGGTCTGTTCAAGTAATGGGATTCATCGGCATCATACCGGCACGATACGCCTCCACCCGATTCCCGGGCAAGCCATTGGCATTGGTTCACGGCAAACCTATGATACAGGTGGTCTATGAGCATGTGCGCGAGGCAGGACTCGACCGCATTGCAGTGGCCACGGACGATGAGCGCATTGCGGAATGCGTACGCGGTTTTGGCGGACAAGTGGTGATGACCAAACCCACGCACCCGTCGGGCACCGACCGCTGCGGAGAGGCGGCGGCATTGCTGGGACTGCATGACGATGATGTCATCGTGAACATCCAGGGCGACGAACCCGGCATCAGCACCAAGGAAATAGGCCTGCTGACCGGACTCTTTGACCGCCCGGAGGTCCATATCGCCACCTTGGTGAAACCTTTCAAAGACACCGACAACGCCAACAACCCCAACAAGGTGAAAGTGGTGCTTTCCAAAAACCAAAAAGCGCTGTATTTCAGTCGTTTGCCCATCCCATTCGTGCGCGACAGCCACTCGCCTGCCCCAACCTATCACCTGCATCTCGGCATTTATGCATACCGTTATGAGACATTGAAGCAACTTATCCTTCTGCCACCTTCATCGTTGGAAAACAGCGAAAAGCTAGAGCAACTGCGCTGGTTGGAAAACGGTTTCGACATCTACACTGCCCCCTGCGATTACGAAGGAATCGGTATCGACACACCGGAAGACCTCCAGAATTTCAATCTAATTTAGAACCAACACCCAAACACCCATGATCAATTACATCATAAAAGCCCTGTTGAATGACAACTCCATTTTCATCAACGATTTGGGAACCTTCACCAAGCAATACCAGTCTGCCCGTTTTGATGGCGACACCATCTTACCGCCACAATACATTGTGAATCTGACTGTTAAAGATGACCAGCCCGACGGAACGGAGTTCATCAACCTGCTGTGCCGTGAGAAGCAATGCCGCATCACGGAAGCCGCTGCTGAGATCAGCCATTGGGTGGAAGAACTGAAAACAGCTCTGGAAAACAACAAGAGTGTCAGTTTCGACAATTTCGGCACCTTCTCCCTGAGCGACAAGGGAGTGATCCAATTCGTATGCGACCACATCGATGAAATCAACCGTGAGTTTGAAGGAATGGGAGTGGTGAGATTAGGTGCAAGAGGGGATGATATGGAAGAGGTACAAGAGATGAATAAGGTGCAGGAGGTAAATGAGGAGGAAGAGAGAATAAGAGGAGAAGAGGAGAGAAGATTGCAGGAGGAAGCCGAACAGAGATTGAGAGAGGAAGAGGAAAGACTTACACGCGAGGCAGAGGAAAAACGATTGCAAGAAGAGGCGGAGCAACGGTTAAGAGAGGCTGAAGAACAAGAGAGATTGGCCAAAGAGGCCGAAGAAAGAAGACTGCAGGAAGAAGCGGAGCAACGATT